>JAFYZI010000185.1 GCA_017548725.1 Bacteroidales bacterium | reverse complement strand
GAAGCCGCAGGCTCAGCCGTAACGGCCAGCGACTTCCCGGTAGAAGCGGATATCTTTTCGGCGAAGAATCCGGCAGTGGCCCTCTCGTCGTCAGTAGCTGCAACCAGCTTCGTCGACGACGAAATCTTGAAGGGAGCGTCTGCCTTGACTTCAAGCTTTGACGGAGCCGGAATTATACTTATACCACTTGTGCTGCCGCTCTTGCAGGCGCACAGAAGAGCCATGGCGCAGATGAGAACTGCCGCCAGAGCCGGATTCAGCCGAAAGAATTGCATAATGTCAGTTTATTTGAAACTTACCCAGTCGATCTGGATGCAGCTGCCGGAGGTCATAACTACGAAGAGATCGTGGACGCCCGGTTTGAAGTCAGACATGGGAATCTTGTTCTCCACCCAGCCGGTATTGCCGGCCACATCGAAAGTGGCGATGGTCGGTCCGTCGATGGCGTCGAGCCTTACGTCAACCTTGCCTCCGGCGAGAGACAGGACTTTCATGGTAGCGGTAGTGAGTTTGTCCTTGCCGAAATCAACCTTGTTGTATCTTACCCAGATGGGTTCCCTCTCCTGGATGGTGTTGTAGAGGATCACCTTCCAGCCGTCGAAAGTACGGTCGGCATTTACGAACTGGATGTCGGTGCAGGTGTCCTTGATGTCAGAGTAGCGGTCGATCTGGATCTGGCTGGTGGCCTTGGTGATACCTACGCCGCGCTTGGTGGGCTTAACCTCCTGGATGGTGCCGTCGGCATTGAAGAAGAGGCTGTCCACGCATACTGAACGGTTCTTGTCGAAGTAAGGTGAATAGTCGTTGTGATGATAGAACAGATACCACTGTCCGTCAACCTCGACAACAGAATGGTGGTTGGTCCAGCAGACGTCAGCGTGCTGCTCCATGATTTTACCCTTGAACTCGTAAGGACCCATCGGGTTGTCGGCCATGCAGTATGCGAGGCACTCGCGCTTGTCCTCGACCCAAGGGAAGCTGAAGTAGTATTTGCCGTTGGCCTTGAAGAGGTACGGGCCCTCGGTCTGGCCTCTCGGAATGGCGTTTATCCTTACAGGCTCGCCGTCCAGCTCTTTCATATTGTCTTTCAGCTTGCAGATGACAAGTCCGCCGCCTGCCCATACGAGATAAGCCTGGCCGTCATCGTCGATGAAGCAGCAGGGGTCGATACCGAAGGTGCCCTTGATGGCAGTCTCCTCGGGAACGAACGGGCCGTAAGGAGTGTCGGAAACGGCTACACCGATGCTGCCGTCAGGCCTCTGCCCGTTGACGCGCTTTCCTGTTGCGGGGAAGTAGAAATAGTACTTGCCGTCCTTGTAGTTGCAGTCAGGAGCCCACATCTGGAAAGAATTGGGCTGTACCCATTCAACTGCGTTCTGGGTAATGATCCTGCCGTGGTCAACCCAGTCGACGAGGTTGTCGGAAGAAAAGACATGGTAGTCTTCCATGACGAACCAGTCTTTGCGGGCGTAGTCGACCGTTGCCGGGATGTCGTGTGAAGGATAGACATAGACCCTGCCCTCGAAGTAGTGGGCGCTGGGGTCAGCCGTGAACTGGTCGCGGATGATGGGGTTCTGTGCATTTGCAAACACTGATGCGAAGAGCAGGCATGCAAGCGAGAAAAGCAGTTTTTTCATAGGAATTAAAGATTATAATAAGATTGAGATTATTCTTTATCAAAGTTTTCGACTTTCCATCCCAAAGGAATACCGGAAGTGTCGCGGGTCCATGTCTGTTTCTTCGGATCCTCCTCATCTGTCGGGATGAGGATGCCGTCACTCTTGTAGAAAGTGCCTTTTTCAGCTGTGTAGAAGAGCCAGTCTGCAGTGCAGTCGCTTGCCGTGATGTCGGGTGCAAGGCAGGTCACTTCATTCAGCACACGGCAGTTGTAGAACATCTTCTCGTAGCATTTAGAAGCCAGCTTCTCAGCAGCCAGCACAGGCGACTTGGTCAGGGCTATGCAGCTGTTGAACATGTTGGAATAGCAGCTGCTGCTGAGCTTTTCGGCCGGCAGGTCAGGAGCTGTCTTGAGCGCCTGGCAGTCGATGAACATATATGCATAGCAGGAAGGAGCAAGTGTCGTTGCGGGAAGCTCAGGAGCTTTCTCCAGCGCCTTGCACCCCATGAACATGGCCATATAGCAGCCGGAAGCAAGTGTTGTGGCTGGCAGGGCGGGAGCTTTCTTCAGGGATGTGCAGCCGTCGAACATATTTTCATAGCACATAGAAGACATCGCCTTTGCAGGCAGTTCGGGAGCGTTCACCAGCGAGGTACAGCCCTTGAACATCGATTGATAGCAGTAAGGACTGAGGATTTCAGCCGGCAGCTCGGGAGCATTCACCAGCGAGGTACACCCCTCGAACATCGACAGATAACAGTAGAAAGCCAGAGTAGTAGCAGGCAGCTTGGGCGCCTTTGTCAGCGCAGTGCAGCCCTTGAACATCTCCATATAGCACTTGTCAGCCTTTGTCATCGTAGTTGCAGAAAGAGTCGGGGCCTCCTGGAGGGCGGTGCATTTTGAGAACATGTCTTTGCAGCACTGGGCAGCCAGCACTTTCGCCTGGACGGCCGGCCCCTTCTTGAGAGAAGTGCAGCCTTCGAACATCGATTCGTAGCAATGGGCAGTAAGTTCCTTCACGTTGAGGCGCAGCTGGCTGGCATCTTCCAGATTGGTGCTGCCGCAGAAAAGCTTGAGGAACTGGTAATCGCTCGCCAGCTCTTCCGAGTAGCCGCAAAGGCTCATCAGGTCGCCCGACAGACTGTGCGGCACATTGGCCGTGAAGGTCCAGTAGCTAGGACTCGAGTTGACATTCTTGCCGAATGCAGGCATCTCGCCATAGAAACGTACTGAACCTCCGTTGGCGAGAGGGAGCGTGACGGTCTCGTTGCTCTTGATGCCGGTCAGTTCAGTCCACGAATGGCCGTTGTCGGTAGAATACTTCAGGAAGAGGGTGGGGGCTCCCACTCCGTGGCTCCTGATCGTTATCTCGCCGTAGGTTTTGCTGTTATTTTTGATAGTGAAGTAATTGGTGTTGTTGACCTTCACCGTGCAGGTGGCTTTCACGCCGCCTGCCGAAGCGGTAATAGTAGCCGTGCCGTGCTCGACGGCAGTCACTTTTCCGTAATCCGTAACAGTCGCTACGTCATCGTTGCTGCTCGTCCATGTTACGGTCTTGTCGGTGGCGTTCTCAGGATAGAAAGTCACACTCAGGGTCTCGTACTCTTCAGGATTGAGGGTCAGCTCGGTCTTGTTGAGCTCGATGGACTGCACCGGAACGAATTTGACAGTGACGGTGCAGCTCGCAGATTTCTCTCCCGCCGTGG
The DNA here is from genome assembly GCA_017548725.1 of Bacteroidales bacterium. GTDB lineage: Bacteria > Bacteroidota > Bacteroidia > Bacteroidales > UBA932 > Equibacterium. Next base: position 7,588 of record JAFYZI010000185.1, on the reverse strand, counting down.
CGGTGATGGTGGCCGTGCCTTCGGAAACTCCGGTGACCTTGCCGTCCTTGACAGTGGCTATGTCGTCGTCAGAACTAGTCCAGATGACGGTCTTGTCGGTGGCGTTGTCCGGCAGTACGGTAGCTGTGATAGTTTCCGAGTCTCCCGCGTTGATGGTGATCTTGTTGCGGTCGAGGGTCACCTTGGTCACGGCGACATACGCAGCCACCTGTACCTCGCAGGTAGCGGACTGGTCGCCGGCCGTAGCGGTCACGGTGGCAGTGCCGGCCTTCACCGCAGTGACGATGCCGTCGTATACTGTCATCACCTTCTCGTTTGAAGATTTCCAAGTCACGGTCGGGTCGGTAGCGTCAGAAGGCTTCACTGTGGCGGTGAGGGTGGCCTTCTCTCCCTCGATCAGCGAGAGGCTGGTCTTGTTCAGGGTCACCGAAGTCACGTCGATATACGCTTCCTTTACGGTGATGGTGCAGGTGGCGTTCTTGCCGCCCGCCGTGGCCGTGATGGATGCGGTACCAGCGCTTATGGCCTTCACTTCTCCGTTAGTGACGGTGGCTACCGACGTATTGTTGGACGTCCATGTAACTGTCTTGTCGGTAGCGTCCTCCGGCAGCACCGTCGCGGTGAGTGTCAGGCTCTTGCCGACTGTCAGCTCGGCTTCTTTCTGGCTGAGGGTGACGCTCTCTACGTCAATAACCCTCGTGGCAACCGTCACTTCGCATGTGGCCCGTGCTCCGCCGTCCTTGCTGGCCACGGTGATAGTAGCGGCGCCTTCCTTGACAGCCGTGACCAGTCCGTCCTCTACGCTGGCGATGCTGGCGTTGGAAGAGCTCCAGATGACGGTCTTGTCGGTGGCGTTGTCAGGGCTGACCGTGGCAGTCAGCTTGAAGCTGTCGCCTTCGGTCAGGTCAAGAGCGGTGGAGTTGATGGTGATGGAACTTACGGTGACTACCGGCTCCTCGCAGGAGTAAAGGCAGAATATGAGGGTCAGCAGGATGCTGAACAGGGATAATCGTTTCATAGCGGCACAAATTGCAATCAACCAATAAAGGTACTAAAATAATATAGAACCGTCAACTGAGGTGCCGCAAAACAAAACCCCGGAAGCGCGGGCCTCCGGGGTCATGACTATGATGTGCGGATTATTTCTACTCCCTGATTGCTGCGATGCCGGGGAGAACCTTGCCTTCGAGGTACTCGAGCATTGCGCCGCCGCCGGTAGATACGTAGCTTACCTTGTCAGCGTAACCCATCTGGGTAACAGCTGCTACAGAGTCGCCGCCGCCTACGAGGGTGAAAGCGCCGTTGTCGGTAGCTTCCTTGAGAGCCTCGGCGATAGCGTTGGTGCCGACAGCGAAGTTGGGCATCTCGAATACGCCTACAGGACCGTTCCAAAGGATGGTCTTTGACTTCATGATGATGTCTTTGGCAGCTGCGATTGACTCGGGAGCTGCATCCATTCCCTCGAATCCGTCAGGAATGTTGTCGGAGTCGCAGATGATGGTCTTGGCGTCGTTTGCGAAAGCGTCGGCAGCAACCACCTTGTCTGAAAGGACGATGTTGACACCTTTCTCCTTAGCCTTGGCGAGGATGTTCAGAGCTACTTCCTGCTGGTCGTCTTCGCAGAGAGAGTTGCCGATCTTGCCGCCCTGGGCTTTCTTGAAGGTGTAAACCATACCGCCGCCGATGATCAGGTTGTCGACGAGGTCGAGCAGGTGCTCGATGATGCCGATCTTAGATGACACCTTGGCGCCGCCGATGATGGCGGTGAGGGGACGTGCAGGATTGCCGAGCACTTTGTCGATAGCGGTGATCTCGCCTTCCATCACGTAGCCGAACATCTTGTCGTTCGGGAAGTAAGAGGCGATGAGAGCGGTTGAAGCGTGAGCGCGGTGAGCAGTTCCGAAAGCGTCGTTGATGTAGCAGTCGGCGTAGCTTGCGAGAGTCTTCACGAACTCTTTCTGGCTGGCCTTGACAACAGCTTTGGCAGCTTTCTTCTCCTCGTCGGTAGCGTCAGCAGCAAGTCCTCTGGGCTTGCCTTCCTCTTCTGCATAGAAACGAAGGTTCTCGAGCAGCAGGACTTCACCCGGCTTGAGAGCGGCAGCCTGAGCGCCTGCCTTCATGCAGTCGTCAGCAAACTGGACCTTGACACCGAGAAGCTCCTCTACACGGTAGATGATGTGTTTGAGAGAGAATTTGTTGTCAACTCCCTTCGGACGTCCGAGGTGAGACATGATGATGAGCGAACCGCCTTTCTCGAGCACTTTCTTCAAAGTGGGGATGGCAGCCCTGATGCGGGTGTCGTCGGTGATCTTGAAATTTTCATCCAGAGGAACGTTGAAGTCCACCCTGACAATGGCTCTTTTGCCTGTGAAATCGTAGCTGGAGATGTTTTGCATAGTATTGTGAGTTTTGTTGTATTCGAGACGGCAAAGTTATAAATAATTTAAATAATTAAATCTTTGCTTTGAGGTTGCGGTCGCCCCAGCCGTTGTCCACGCGGGCGCAGAACGGCCAGAACTTGTTGTCGCGGATCCACTGCAGAGGATAAGCGGCCTGCTCCCTGCTGTAAGGGTGGGCCCAGTCGTCGGAGCATACCTCGGCGGCGGTGTGCGGAGCCATCTTCACGGGGTTGTCCTCGGCGTCGAAATCGCCGTCCTTGATGGCCTTGCACTCGGCCACTATGGTCTTGAGGGCCTCTACGAAACGGTCGAGCTCTTCCTTGGACTCGCTCTCGGTGGGTTCCACCATCAGAGTTTCGTGTACGGGGAAGCTGAGGGTAGGGGCGTGGAAGCCGAAGTCCATGAGCCTCTTGGCCACGTCGGTGGCGTCCACTCCGTATTCAGCCTTGAAGCTGCGCAGGTCGATGATGCATTCGTGGGCCACCCGGCCGGTGGTGCCGGTGTAGAGGGTGTCCAGCTCGGGACGCAGTTTGGCAGAGATGTAGTTGGCGTTGAGGATCGCGATCTCGCTGGCCTTGCGCAGACCCTCGGCGCCCAGCATCTTGATGTATGCGTGGGTGATCGGGAGCAGCGTAGCCGAGCCGAAGGGAGCTGCAGAAACTGCCGTCATGCCCTTGCCTCCGCACTGCGGAACTACCGGGTGTCCGGGCAGATAAGGCTTGAGAGCCTCGGTGCAGCAGATGGGACCGACTCCGGGACCGCCGCCGCCGTGAGGCATCGCGAAGGTCTTGTGGAGGTTGAGGTGGCATACGTCGGCTCCGATGGTGCCGGGGTTCGTCAGACCCACCTGGGCGTTCATGTTGGCTCCGTCCATATATACCAGTCCACCGCCGTCATGCACTGCAGCCACGATCTCGCGGATGCGGGCCTCGAACACTCCGTGGGTGGACGGATAGGTTATCATGATGCCGGCCAGCCTGTCGCCTGCCTGCAGGACTTTCTCCTTGAGCTCTTCGACGTTGATGTTGCCGTTGTCGTCGCAGCTTACCAGCTCGATGTTGAAGCCGGCCATCGATGCTGAAGCCGGGTTGGTGCCGTGGGCTGACGTGGGCAGCAGCATTATGTCGCGGCCGTCCTGGCCTTTGGCGTGCAGATAGCCGCGGATGGTCATCAGGCCGGCGTACTCTCCGGCGGCGCCGCTGTTGGGCTGCAGCGAGCATGCTGCAAAGCCGGTGATTGTGGCCAGATCCTTCTCGATGTCGGCGATGAGGGTCATTGTACCCTTGGCCTGCGGCAGCGGAGCGAAAGGATGGATGTTGCCGAACTCAGTCCAGCTCAGCGGCAGCATCTCGGTGGCCGCATTGAGCTTCATGGTGCATGAGCCCAGCGGGATCATGCTGTGGGTGAGGGATATGTCGCGCCTTTCGAGCTTCTTGATATACCTCATCATCTCAGTCTCTGAGTGGTATGAGTTGAAGACGGCTTCGGTGAGTATCGGGGTCTCGCGGGCCATGAATTCCGGGCAGGCGGGCTCGGCGTGGACAGCCGACACGCTGCTGAAGATCTCGCGAAGCTTGGCAGCCTCCTCCTCAGACGACAGCTCGTCGAAGCTGATGCGGATGTGGCCGTCTTCGGTGTAGTAGAAATTGTAGCCGGACTCCACGGCTCTGGCGCTGATGGCCTCGAAGTTCGGGGCGATGACCTCAATGGTGTCGAAGAAACGGTCAGACACGATGCGGTAGCCGCTCTTGACCAGCTTGGAGGCGAAGTCGCGGGCGAAGCCATGTATCTTCATTGCAATCTCGCGGAGACCCTGGGGGCCGTGCCATACAGCGTACATTCCGGTCATGATGGCCATCAGGGCGGTGGCGGTGCAGATGTTCGAGGTGGCCTTGTCGCGTTTGATGTGCTGCTCGCGGGTCTGCAGGGCGAGGCGGTAGCCCTTGTTGCCGAGACGGTCGACAGATTCGCCGATTATACGTCCGGGCAGGCTGCGCTTGAACTCGTCGCGGGTGGCCATGAATCCTGCGGTCGGGCCGCCGAAGCCCATCGGCAGGCCGAAGCGCTGTGCGGAACCCACAGCTACGTCAGCTCCCCATGCGGCCGGCTCCTTGAGCAGAGCCAGGGCCAGCAGGTCGCAGTAAGCAGTCACCATCACGCTGTTCGAGTGGGCGTTGGCGCAGAAGTCGCCGTAGTCGCGGATGTCGCCGTCAGCTGCGGGGTACTGCACTATCGCTCCGAAGAAGCGGTCGCTGAGATTTACCTTGCGGTAGTCTCCGGTGACAACCTTGATGCCGAGCGGGTTGGCGCGGGTCTGCAGGACAGAGAGCACCTGCGGGAAGATATTGTCGTCGACGAAAAGCTTGTCGTAACCCGACTGGACCATGGGGCGGCTGCGCAGGTTGAACATCATGCGCATGGCCTCGGCAGCTGCTGTGGCGTCGTCAAGCATCGAACAGTTCGCGAGCGGGAATCCGGTCAGAGAGGCGATCATGGTCTGGAAAACGATGAGGGCCTCGAGCCTTCCCTGGGAAATCTCGGACTGATAAGGGGTGTATGACGTGTACCAGCTGGGGTTTTCAAAAATGTTGCGGATGATGACCGAAGGCGACGCGGTTCCATAGAAGCCCATGCCGATCATAGAGCGGAAAGGCTTGTTCTTCGCTGCGATTTCTTTCAGCGAAGTCAGATATTCCGACTCGCTGACAGCGGGGGCCAGGTCCAGCGGTTTGTCGAGCATGATGTCTGCAGGGACGGTCTGACTGATAAGTTCGTCGAGCGATCCCACCCCGATGGCTTCGAGCATTTCCTTAATCTGGAAGTCCCGGGGGCCGTTGTGTCTGTATGCAAAATCCTGATACATGTATATAGTGTTTTTAATGTTTTAAATATCTCCACTGGTCAAGGTCAAGCCGTATGAAGATGAACAGCAGTATGGTGAAAGCTAGCAGCGACGATCCGCCGTAGCTCAGGAAGGGCAGGGGTATGCCGATCACCGGCATCAGGCCGATGGTCATGCATATATTTATCAAAATGTGCATCAGCAGGCAGCTCGCGACGCAGTAGCCGTAGATGCGGGTGAAAGCGTCGGCGTTCTGCTCCGCCTTGTTGAGGATGCGCATCAGCAGCAGGAAGTAGAGCAGCAGCACTCCGAACGAGCCTACGAAGCCCCATTCCTCGCCGATGGTGCAGAAGATGAAGTCGGTGGTCTGCTCGGGGACGAAGTCGAAACGGGTCTGGGTGCCCTGCATGTATCCTTTGCCGAACAGGCCGCCGGAACCGATGGCTATCAGCGACTGGTGTACGTTGTAGCCGACGCCCTTGGGGTCGTCCTTCATGCCCAGCAGCACCTCGATGCGGGCTCTCTGGTGGTCCTGGAGCACATTGTTGAAAATGAACTGGACAGAGAAGATGAAACCGGTGAAAAGGAGGTAGCAGATGAGCAGGTTGCGCATGAACTTGTCCTTGGCGCGCATCAGCAGGTCCTTCACGATGACGAAGATGCAGGCGGCGCAGCAGACTATCGCCATCCAGACTTCAGCAGGGAAGGGATTCTTCGCGGCGATGGCCTCGACGGCGAGGAGTTTCGGCAGGAAGGCCAGCAGCGTTATTGCCACGACGGTGATGATGCCGCCCGTGAGGACTTGCTTGTTCCTGATGAAATATATCAGCAGGAAGGTGCCGGTGAGCACGAGCATCGCCACATAGGGCGAAAAGACCAGGCCTAGGATGAACTCCAGGATGGCGAACAGGCCGGCCAGCAGGAACCAGCCGCTCATGCCCTCCCTGTAGAACACAAGGGCGAAGCCGATGTAGACCAGCATAGAGCCGGTCTCCTTCTCCATCAGGATGAGCAGCATCGGGATGCCTATGGTGGCGAAGGCCTTCAGCCAGCAGTTGGTGCGCTTGAACACGAATCCATATTTGCCCATCAGGGCCGACAGGGCCAGGGCCGTGGTAATCTTAGAGAACTCGGCGGGCTGGAACTGGATGCCGCCCAGCGAAATCCACGAGCGGGAGCCCTTCACCTCCACTCCGATGACCAGAGTCAGCAGCAGCAGGCCGATCATGAGTATGTACAGCCACCAGGCCAGGCCGTGGTATATCTTGGAAGGGATGACGAATATGATGGCTATCGCCAGTCCGAAAGCGATGCACATCCAGATGAAGTGCATGCCGTATCTCTGGCTGAAGTCGAACAAGATTGAATTCTCGGCATGTACTGAAGAGTATATGTTGAGCCAGCCGAAGACGACGAGTATCAGGTAGTAGATAATCAGTCTCCAGTCCAGTTTGCTGTATATGGAAGCGTTGCCCATTACTTTGTCTTTACCTTATACAACAGATTGGCGTCGAACATGCGCTGTTCGAGATATTTCCTTTCGGGGCTGATCTCCCCGTTGAGGTAGCGTTCCACCAGCAGCGAGGCAATCGGGGCGGCCCAGGTGGCTCCGAAGCCGGCGTTCTCCACGTACGCCACCACGGCAATCTTCGGGTCGTCCTTCGGGGCGAAGCACATGAACACCGAGTGGTCGCTGCCGTGGGGGTTCTGTGCTGTTCCGGTCTTGCCGCACATCGTTATGCCCGGGATGGCGACCGACCTGGCGGTAGCTCCCGGTCCGCCCTGGACGGCCATCTCCATTCCCTTCACGACTTCGGGGAAATAGGTGGTGTCGACCATGGTGTAGTGGCGGGTGGTGTATACGTTGTAGGTGCTGTCCACAGCATCCTCGGGCTTGTATTTGATATAGTGGGGGATGTAGTAGTAGCCCCTGTTGGCCACCGTGGCGCACATGTTGGCGAGGTGGAGCGGCGTGCAGCCCAGCTCGCCCTGGCCGATCGACAGCGAGATGATGGAGAGCGACCTCCAGCGGTCCTTGCCGTGCAGCCTGTCGTAGGTGGCTCTGCTCGGGACGTTGCCCGCCAGCTCGTAGGGGATGTCGCTGCCGAGCTTGGTGCCGAAGCCGAACGAGGTCACATATTCCCTCCATTTGTCGAAGGCTTCGCCCACGCTGCCGTACTTGGGATTGTCGATTATGTTGCGGAACACATAGCAGTAGTATGCGTTGCAGGACATCATCAGCGACTGGTACATGTCGATGGGAGAGACGTGGTTGTGGCAGCCCAGCTTCACCCTTCCCACCTGGTAGCCGGCATGGCAGGGATATTTCGTGTCAGGGGTAAGTACG
>JAFYZI010000184.1 GCA_017548725.1 Bacteroidales bacterium | reverse complement strand
TAGAGCCTCGCACTCGCATACCAAGGAACGATTTTACGGCAATGCTGCGTGTTTTCGCTCCGCGGTATGCGAGTTATGGCAGATAGACGCATACTGCGGAAGAGATTGGCTATTGGCTTTTCTGCTGACATTTGCCTATCTTTGTGTTTATGTACCTTAAGCGGATCAACCTGACCAATTTCAAGAACATTCCCGAGGCCTCAATCGAGTTCTCCGAGGGGCTGAACTGCATCAACGGCAACAATGGCCAGGGAAAGACGAACCTGCTCGACGCCATCTACTACCTGTCGATGACCAAGAGCTATTTCGACGCTGCTGACCGCTTCACTTTCCGGCATGGGGAACAGACCGCTTCGGTGCAGGGTACATACGTTTCGGCCGACGACACCGAGGAGACAATTACTGTGCTGCTCGACAAGCAGGCCCCCAAGCAGGTGCGCCGCGGCAAGAAGGCCTACGAACGGTTCTCGGACCACATCGGCCTGATCCCCATAGTGATGTCCTCCCCCACCGACACGGCACTTGTGAACGACGCCGGCAGCGAACGCCGCCGCTTCGTCAACACTTTCCTGTCGCAGACCGACAAGGCTTATCTTCGCAACCTCCAGGACTACAACCAGCTGCTGATGCAGCGCAACAAGCTGCTCAAGCAGGAGACCGTTCCGGCCGACCTGCTGGACGTCTTCTCGGCCAGACTGGCGGAGTATGCCGACTACATATACCACAAGAGGGCTGAACTTTGCGACAGGCTGACTCCCCTCGTGGCCAGATACCACGCCATGCTCTCGGACGACGCCGAGGAGGTGAAGCTGCAATATGTCTCCGACCTCCACAACGGCTCGCTGGAAGACATCCTGCGCAAGGAGGCCGAGAGGGAAAGAATATTGAAATACACCACGGCCGGAGTGCATCACGACGACATATTGCTTCTGCTCGACGGCCATCCGCTGCGCAAATGCGGCTCCCAGGGGCAGCAGAAGAGCTTCCTGATAGCCCTGAAGCTGGCGCAGTTCACCATAATGAAGGAAAGCTACAGCTTCCCTCCCATCCTGCTGCTGGACGACGTGTTCGACAAGCTGGACTCGAAGAGGGTGGCGCAGCTGCTGGCCATCGTGGCCGGCGAGGATTTCGGGCAGATATTCATAACCGACAGCAACAAGGTGCGGCTCGGCCAGATAGTTGCAGCCCTCGACGCCGAGTGCGCCATGTTCGATGTCGAAGAAGGACGATATACGAGGATTGAAGGATGATAAAGCAGAAATCGGTACGCGTAGGAGACATCCTCGAAGCCTGCATACCGCCCTCAAGCGCGCTAGGCAAAGGGCTGATGACCGCCAGGGTCAGCGCAGCATACCGGCAGGCCGTCGGAACCTCTGCCGCCGAAGCGACGATGAAGATAGCCTACAAGGACGGCGCCCTGAGGTGCAAGATTTCCTCATCGGTGTACAGGATGCACCTGATCGCCAACAAGGACTCAATAATGAAAGCCATCAACGAGATACTTGGCAAAGAAGAAGTAAATACATTAATATTCACATAACATGAAAGCCATCATCGACAATGCCATTCCCTACATCCAGGGCGTAATGGAGCCTTATTTCGACGTTGAATACCTGCCCGGCAAGGCCATCGACCGCGCCAGGGCGGCAGATGCCGACGTGCTGCTCATCCGGACCCGCACCCACTGCAACGAAGAGCTGCTGGCCGGAAGCAAGGTGAAACTAGTCGCCACCGCCACCATAGGCTGCGACCACATCGACGTGGACTGGTGCCGCAAAGCCGGCATCAAGGTGGTCAACGCGCCTGGATGCAACAGCTCGGCCGTGATGGAGTATTTCTTCACCGCCATCTACAAGCTCGCCGAGATGAAGCATCTGGATCTTCTGCTGAAGACCATCGGCGTAGTGGGCGTAGGTCATGTGGGAAGCAAGATTGCAGCCATGGGCGAGAACCTCGGATTCAAGGTGCTGCGCAACGACCCGCCGAGGATGGCCGCAGAAGGCCCGAGAGGCTTCGTCGACCTCGATACGCTGCTGGAAGAGTCTGACATTGTCACCATCCATATCCCCCTCGAGAACAACCTCGACTTCGCGGGCGACCATTTCTTCGACACCATGAGGGACGGCGTCATCTTCGTCAACGCTTCGCGCGGCGAAGTGATTGTCGAAGAGGCTTTCCTGCGCAACCGCCATCGCTATGCAGGAGTCGTGATGGACGTGTGGAGGCATGAGCCCGACATCAACCCGGCAATGCTGGCGGCAGCAGACATCGCCACCCCGCACATCGCCGGCTACTCTATGCAGGGCAAGATCAACGGCACCACCGCCGTAGTGCGCGCCACCGGAGAATTCTTCAACATACCGGAGCTCAAGGCCTTCAGCCTGCCTTCGGCAGAGAAGCCTTTCTCCCTGACCAGATACGACATAATGGCCGACGACCGCGCGCTGCGTTCAGCGCCGGAGAACTTTGAGTCGCTCAGAAGCCACTACAATTACAGGTAGGATACGAGTTCGCGACGGAGAGCGTCGGCGGACACGAAGAGGATGGTCTTGAAGCCGAGCCTTTCGGCAGTTACGAGATTGTCCGGGTTGTCATCTACGAACAAGCTTTCTTCAGCCTTCAGGTTGAACCGCTCGAGGAGGATATTGTATATCCTCTCGTCGGGCTTGTTCACTTTTTCCTCGCCGGAGATGACCATTCCGTCCAGTAGGCCGAACACCGGATATGACGACTGGACGTAGGTGCGGAACTTCTTGTCGTTCCAGTTGCTAAGGCCGTAGATGGCATGTCCCGTCTCTTTCAGCTCGCTTACGAGAGAGTACATTCCGGGAATGGTGCCGCGCATCATGCGCCACCAGCCTGTGTCATATAGCTCGATCTCGGAAGCCCACTGGGGATATTTGCGCTGGAGCAGCACCACCTCCCTGCGGAAAGAGGCGCCGGCGTCCATCTTCGCATTCCATTCAGCAGTGCAGATATTGTTCAGGAACCAGTCGGCCTTGCGCTTGCTGCCGAACACATCATCATAGAGATAATGAGGGTTCCAGTCGACGAGGACATTTCCGAAATCCAGTATAACGTTTTTTACCATATCTGACAACTGTTTGAGGTATCATGACATACCTCGGAACGGAGCCGCAAAAATATCTTAAAACTATTTATATCAAAAATTTTTATTAGTATATTTGCTACGTTTGACCCTAAAATTTTCATAAAATGCAGAATAAGTTGCAAGAACTGACAGATAAGCTTTACAACGAAGGTTTGTCAAAGGGAAAGCAGGAGGCCGAACAGCTTCTTTCCAAAGCTCAGGAGAAAGCCGGCAAAATCATCGAAGACGCCCAGGCTCAGGCCGCTGAAATTCTCAGCAAGGCACAGAAAGATGCTGACGATTTGAAGTCTAAGGTGACCGCCGATGTCAAGATGGCTTCAACCCAGTCCATCTCAGCCCTCAAGCAGCAGATCGAAAAGACCCTGATGGCCAAAGTTGTCGGCGGCGAGGTCAAGTCCGCCCTCCAGGACGCCAATTTCGTCAAGCCTCTCATCGAGACCGTCATCAAGTCTTTCAATGCCGCCGACATAGCCCCCGCGGGCCTCGACGTCATCCTTCCCGAAAGCATGAAGGACAGCCTCGGCAAAGCGCTCGCCGCAGGCCTGGACAAAGAGCTCAAATCATCAGTCAATATCGATTACGCCAAGAACATTGCAGGCGGTTTCAAGATCGCCCCTAAAGACGGCGGTTACTTCATCAGCTTCGCTGACGGCGACTTCGAGAAGATGTTCAGCGAATACCTCCGCCCCGCAGCCAAGAAGATCCTGTTCTCAGAATAAGCGTAATGAACAACTACCCTTATATAATTGCAAGCCTGCCGGACTATGTCCTCGACTTCGAGAAGAAGGACTGCGACTACCGTTCGGTGAGGGACAGCATTTATGAACTGCTTGAGCCTCTGGACCGCAGGATGGTCGAGTGGATGGAGTACGGCTTCGACGACAGCAACCTCACTCCCCACTTCTACCGCACCTGCCGCAAATGCAAGAACGAATTCATCCGGCAGTACTTCGAGTTCGACCACAAGGTGAGGACCGAGAAGGTGGCATTCCTCAACAAGGACGCCACGGGAGAGTATTTCGACGAGAAGGCGGCGCTGCTGAAGATCTTCGAGAACAAGAACATCCTCGAAAGGGAGCGCGAGCTGGACATGCTCATGTGGAACAAGATCGGCGACCTGGTGCTCTTCGACGTCCTCGATTTCAACATCATCCTTGCATTCCTGGCCAAGGCCAACATCATCGCCCGCTGGAACAAGATGGACCGATTCTCAGGCGAAAGGCTGTTCCGCAAGTTCGTAAATGAGGTCAACGACACTTACAACGCATCGAAAAACAAAAACAACATATGAAAAAAACAACAGGTATAGTTACCGGCATCATCTCGAACCTCGTCACGGTTGAGTTTGACGGACATGTGGCAGAGAACGAAATCTGCTACATCGATCTGGGTGGTGTCAGACTGATGGCCGAGGTCATCAAGGTAACCGGCAAGAACGCCTTCGTGCAAGTCTTCGAAAGCACCCGCGGCCTGCGTCAGGGCAACAAGGTGGAGTTCGACGGCCACATGCTGGAAGCCACTCTCGGCCCGGGTTTGCTCTCAAGCAGCTACGACGGCTTGCAGAACAACCTTGAAACGATGGAAGATGTATTCCTCAAGAGAGGAGAATACACCTCCCCTCTCGACCACGACAAACTGTGGGAATTCACTCCCATCGCAAAGCCCGGCGACAAGGTTCAGGCCGCCGACTGGCTGGGCGAGGTAAAGGAAGGCTGGCTGCCTCACAAAATCATGGTGCCGTTCTCATTCAAGGGAGAATACACCGTCAAGAGCGTAGTCGAGGCCGGAGAGCATAAGATCGACGACACAATTGCAGTCCTCATCGACTCCCAGGGCGACGAAGTTCCTGTGACGATGGTTCAGAAATGGCCTGTCAAGGTGGCAATCGGAGGTTTCGTCGACAAGCCCCGCCCCTACCGCATCATGGAGACCGGCGTGCGCACCATCGACACCCTCAATCCTATCGCAGAGGGCGGAACGGGCTTCATCCCCGGCCCCTTCGGCTGCGGAAAGACCGTGCTCCAGCATGCCATTGCAAAGCAGGGTGACGCAGAGGTCATCGTAATGGCTGCCTGCGGCGAGCGTGCCAACGAGGTGGTGGAGATCTTCAAGGAATTCCCCGAGCTGGTTGACCCGCACACCGGCCGCATGCTGATGGAAAGGACAGCCATCATCTGCAACACTTCGAACATGCCTGTTGCCGCCCGCGAGGCTTCAGTATACACCGCCATGACCATCTGCGAGTATTACCGCGCAATGGGTCTGAAGGTGCTGCTGCTGGCCGACTCTACATCCCGCTGGGCCCAGGCCCTCAGGGAGATGTCCAACCGTATGGAAGAACTTCCCGGCGCCGACGCATTCCCCGTCGACCTGTCGGCTATCATATCCAACTTCTACGCCCGCGCCGGCATAGTAAACCTGCGCAACGGCAAGACCGGTTCCGTCACCTTCATCGGTACCGTATCCCCTGCCGGCGGTAACCTCAAGGAGCCTGTGACCGAGTCTACGAAGAAAGCTGCAAGATGCTTCTACGCCCTCGCCCAGGCCCGTGCGGACAGCAAGCGCTACCCGGCCGTGGATCCGCTGGATTCATACTCCAAATATCTGGAATACCCCGAGATCGTCGACTACCTCAACCAGAGAGTTGACCCTCACTGGGTGGAGAAAGTCTTCAAGGCCAAGAACCTGGTGCGCCGCGGCAAGGAAATGGCGGAGCAGATCAACATCCTCGGCGACGACGGTGTGCCCATCAGCTACCACGAGGCTTTCTGGAAGTCTGAACTCGTCGACTTCGTCATCCTTCAGCAGGATGCCTTCGACAAGATCGACTGCGTAACTCCGATGGACCGTCAGGAATTCATGCTCACCGAAGTCCTGAACGTCTGCGACATGGAGTTCAACTTCGAGAATTTCGAGGACTGCCGCAATTTCTACAAGGAAATCATCAACGCTTTCAAGCAGATGAACTACTCCGAGTACAAGAGCGAACAGTTCTACAAGTATTTTGAACAGGTTAAAAACTTATTGAGCAATGGCAACAACTAACGCATACAGGAGAATATACACCCAGCTTGAGGCTATCACCAAAGCTACGGTAACCCTTAAGGCCAGCGGTGTCAGCAATGACGAGCTTGCAACAGTTGCCGGCCGCGCTGCTCAAGTAGTAAAGATAAAGGGCGACCTCATCACCCTGCAGGTGTTCGCCGGCACGGAAGGCATCCCTACCGACGCTGAAGTCATCTTCCAGGGCGAACCCCCTACCCTCAACGTCAGCGACGAGCTCGCAGGCCGTTTCTTCAACGCCTACGGCGAGCCTATCGACGACGGTCCCGCAGTGGAGGGTGAACGCCGCCAGATCGGAGGTCCTTCGGTGAACCCCTACAAGAGGGAGCAGCCGAGCCAGCTGATCCCCACCGGTATCGCCGGCATCGACCTCAACAACACCCTGGTGTCAGGCCAGAAGATTCCGTTCTTCG
>JAFYZI010000183.1 GCA_017548725.1 Bacteroidales bacterium | reverse complement strand
GTCCACGACTGGTATCAGGTCCAGGCCGGAGCGGTTGACCCCCGCGCCCGCGCCATCAAATACGACGAAGAGCTGATGGGCGACCTGATCCGCTTCGTACCGTCCCATGAGGTAGGCCATACCCTCGGACTGCGCCACAACATGGGTTCCAGCAGCCAGACGCCGGTGGAGAAGCTCCGCGACAAGGAATGGGTTGAGGCTCACGGCCACACCGTCAGCATCATGGACTACGCCCGCTTCAACTACGTGGCCCAGCCCGAAGACAACATTGGCAAAGCCGGCCTCTACCCCCGCATCAACGACTATGACAAATGGGCCATCGAGTTCGGCTACACCCCCACATACTTCAAGACAGCCAAGGAAGACCACCTCTACTGGAACAAGGTGATAATCGAAAGGCTCGCCGGGAACCCGCGCCTGTGGTTCGGCGGCGAAGGCCGTGACGGCGACCCGCGCGCCCTCACCGAGGACCTCGGCGACGACGCAGTGGCAGCCAGCAACTACGGTATCCTCAACCTGCAGAGGGTGATCGGCCAGATCCCCGAGTGGAACAAGGAAGAGGCCGACATGTACACCAACGTATCCAGGATGTACTCGGCAGTAGTAAGCCAGTTCAACCGCTATCTCGGCCATGTTTCGGCCAACATCGGCGGCCGCTTCATCAACAACCACAGCATCGAGCAGCCCCAGATGACGAAGTACGAGGCCGTGCCGAAAGCCCGCCAGAAAGCCGCCCTCGAATTCCTCGATGCACAGCTCTTCCACAAGCCCGAATGGCTGGTCAACGTGCCCTACATCTTCGACCTGACCGACCGTCCCGACAGCTATCTGTACACCCTCGTGAACAACGTGGTGAGCACCAGCAACCTGCTCAGCATCGACAAGCTCGACCGCCTGCAGCAGTTCGCCCTCTATGATGCAAGCAACTACAGCCCCGAGGAATATCTCTCAGACCTCTCAGGCAAAGTGTTCTCAGAACTCGGCAAAGGCAGCAAGGTGGACAGCTACCGCAGATATCTGCAGCGCCGCTACGTGACTACAGCTCTCGCAGCCGTCAGCACCGACGCCTCCCGCAGCTCCGACAGCCGCATGCTCATCCTCGCCCAGCTCACCGACCTGGGCAAACGCATGGCCAAGGCCAAGTCCAACGACAGCGCCACACAGGCCCACTGGCAAGCACTGGCCCGGCAGATAGAAGTGACGATGAAAGACCTCAAATAAAAAGAAAAGCTCCGGAAAAACTCCGGAGCTTTTTTGTAACCTCAATAGCAAACAGTCAACATTACTTGATGCAGATCGGCCTCTTGGCTTTAGGCACCTCAACGTGTACACGTTTCGGCAGGTCGATGGTCAGCACGCCGTGCTCTACCTTGGCATCGATCTTATCGGTATCGACGTCGTCAGGGAGCAGCATGGTCTGCTGGAATTTAGCGTATGAGAACTCGTGACGCAGATAGTGAGTGTCCTTGTTCTCCTCCTTGTCTTCTTTCTTGCTCTCGATAGAGATTACCAGATTGTCATCCTCGTCGACGTGAACCTGGAAGTCATCCTTAGTCATGCCGGGAGCGGCAACCTCTACTATATAAGCATTCTTGTTTTCCTTTACATTGATGGCAGGAGCGGTGGCATTGTTGTATGCATTGACTCTTTCCATCCAGTCGTTGTCGAAAAAGTCATTGAAAAATGACGGCAACCAATTTTGATTTCTTCTAACCAGTGTCATTTTAAATGTCTCCTATATTAAAAGTTGTTTGTTGTTTCGTGTTTCGGAACTGAACATACGCAAAGCTTGTGCCCATGCCCGAAAAGGTGACTAAACGTCACTTTCGAGGACTTTTTGGCAGTAATTTTTGTATTTTTGTCACATAAAAGTGCTGAAAGATGTCACAAACCCCGTTCACGGCTGCTATGAAACTCTCGGACGTACTGTTCGAGAACCGCAACCTGCTGCTTCTGCTGCCCCGCTTCGGCATTCCCGTAGGCTTCGGCGAGAAGACCATCGGCCAGATCTGCGCCGAGCACGGGGTCAGCACCGAGCTTTTCCTCTATGTCTGCAACGTCTATTGCTATGATGGCTTCTCCGCCTCGAGCAGCACAGTGGCGGCCGATGAACTGCCGGCGTTCCTGCGCTATCTGCGGGCCTCCCACCATTATTATATAGACGAAAGGCTACCCCACATCGCCAGGCACCTCAACGACCTGGCCCGCAAGGCCGGAAGCCCTTACGGCGACTCCCTTCGCAAATTCTTCGATGATTACAAGAAAGAAGTCGAAGACCACTTCGCCTTCGAGGAGGAGCATATCTTCCCTACCGCCATGAAAGACATCTCGCGCAGCAAGAAAGTCTTCATCGGGGCCCATGACAGCATCGAAGAGAAGCTCTCCGACCTCACCCAGATCATATTCAAGTATCTGCCCGAGAACATCTCTTCAGAAGAGATCATCGAACTCACCTTCGACATCTTCCAGCTGGCCGAGGACCTCGACCGCCACACCGTCCTGGAAGAGGCCGTGTTCACAGAAGGCCGCGACGAGGCACGCTCACGCAAGAAGGTCCGCAGCGCCGCCGAGTTTGCCGACGAAGCTCTCACCGAGCGGGAGAAGGAAGTCCTGGTGCTGGTGGCCAAGGGCTATATGAGCAAGGAAATCGCCGATATGCTGAACATATCGATGAACACTGTTAACACCCACCGCAAGAATATAAACGCGAAGACCGGCATCAAATCGATAGCCGGCCTTACCGTGTATGCCATGTTGCACAATCTGATGTAGCTGCTACCAGCTTCCGCCGGCTCCGCCGCCACCGAAGTGGCCTCCGCCGAAGCCTCCGAAACCGCCTCCACCGAAACCGCCGCCACGGCTGCCTCCCCATCCTGAACTGCCGCCGCTCCAGCTGCCGCCTGAAGATCCTCCGTTACCGAACATGTTGCTCAGCACGATTATATCCCAGAGGTCCAGCTTGTGACCCTTGTTGCCGCTGCCGATGTTGGTGCTGCCGCCGTTGATGGAAGACAAGATTATAACAATTATAAAGACGGCAAATATGAACAGTACAAAGGCGCCCAGCGCAACTGCATCTTCGCCGTCAAATTCTCTCTTCTCAGATACTTCCCCGCAAGCCAGCGGCATGAGCTTGTCCAGGGCCGCATTAACTGCAGAATAGTAGTCATTGCCGTCCCGCAGGTGAGGGATCATCACGTTGTCCACGATGCGCTTCGCGATTGCATCCGGGATGGCGCCTTCCAGCCCGTAGCCCACAGCGATGTACACCTGGCCGTTCTCATGGGCCGTCTTGGGTTTTATGAGGATGACTATGCCGTTATTGTGCTTCTCGCGGCCCACACCCCACTTCTCCCCTATTTCATACGCCACCATGGCCTTGTCCTGGCCTTCGAGGTCAGACAGAGTCACTACAGCTATCTGGTTGGAAGTGGTGTCGTCGAAAGCCACAAGCCGGTTCTCGAGTTCGCGGACCTGGGATGCAGTGAAGACTCCGGCCAGGTCGTTGACCAGACGTTGCGGGTACGGACGCTCCGGGATTGCAGCGACTGTGGCGAAAGCGCCGGCCAGCAGAGCCAGCACGAGGAGGGCCTTAATCTTCATCGTCCGCTTCATCGTCATCTCCTCCGAAAGAAATCTCGTCCGGCTGCTCGTTCACATCGTCGCTCTGGTAAGGGAAGTATTCCGACAGTGCGCTGCCGACGGCCTCCACAGCAGCTATGATGCCCTCGGTGAAGCTGCCGGCTGCGAAAGCCACCTTCATGTCGGCAAGGATGCCGTCCCAGAAGCCCTCGGGGATCACCTCGTTGATGGCGACGTCACCCACGATGGCGCAGACCCTGGTCTCGTAAGCCAGATAAATCACCACGCCGTTGCGGGCCGCAGTGTCGTACATCTCCAGACGGTTGAACACCTTGACGGCGCGAGCCACGGGGTCGGTCTTGCACTTGGGCTCGACATGCACCCTTATCTCGCCGCTGGTACAGTCCTCGGCGCGGACAATGGCTTCCACTATCCGTTGCTGCTGTTCTTCACTTAATATGGGGATGGGCTTCATTCCTTCACCTCAACGACAACATCAGTAGGCCTTACGCACCTAACTGAGAAGGCCATATTATCGACATCGGCGAAGTTCACGCCGCAGTAGTCGGCGTCGAAATAGATATAGCGGTAATAGGCGCGGCCGGCGCTTCTGAGGGCTGAGCTCCACCACATGCCGTAGCTCCCGTAGTCACGATAGACTTCAACTGAAGTATTCATGCCGTAGCCTGCCGGGAGGGCATTCCAGCCGACGGTGTTGGCTTTGTTGTTGTCGGGAGAAAGCGGCCACAGCTTCGCGCCGTTGAGATAAGCTTCGACAGTGAGCTTCTGTCCCAGACCAGCCCAGTTTGACAGGAAGGGGACGGTCACGCCTTTGTTGAGGGCTGCTCCGAGGCTCTCCCAGTCTTCAGCCGTAGGAACGCTCCATCCTTCGGGGCATGCGCCCTGAGGGCCGCCGCCAAAGCCTTCTCCATTCTCGCCACCTGTCGCCTCGTTCCATGTATAGAGCCTGCCGAAGATGGGCTGCAGGATGTCGCAGCCAAGGTAGCAGGTGCCTGCTCCGGCCCACTTGAGGTTCTCGGCGAACCATTCCAGACCGTTGACGTAGGCGGTGTGATACTGCTGTCCGTCACGAGGGTCGGTAATCAGCCCGCCCTTGAATGTGCGGCCGGTGAGGGATTTGACCGTATCGACGATTACGGCTGTCTTGCTGGTCTCCAGCTCGTAATAGCCGTAGGCATTGGTAATGACCGTCACTTTGAGATTGCAAGGATCTTCCGGAGTCCTGATGGTCAGGCGGGTACCGGTGAGGGTGTCTTCGTAGATAGCCGGAATCAGCCATTTTACCTTGAAGATGTCAGGATAGACTATGCCGGTGGCCTCAAGGTCGATGAGTTGAGAGCAGGGCAGGAAAGCCTCAAGCTCGAAATCGGTGTCGCCGACCATGTGGGTGTATGAAGGATCGGCTTTCTCGTCGCAGGAAACTGCGAACAGGCAGGCTGCTAAAACCGATATCAGGCAGGCGATTCCTCTAATCTTCTTCATCGTGGCTATTGATCTGTGAAATGCAAATATAAGTATTTATTGTAAATTTGCAGGCGGTGGCAGCCAAAATCGTGCCACCGGCCTTATGAGACGCACGTTGTTGACATTGATGCTGGTATTGGCGCTCTGCTCATGCAGCCGCGAGCGCTACGTCACTCTGCAAGGCTTTGCGCAGGGCGGCACCTGGTCGGTGAAGTGCAGCCTGCCGTCTTCCGTGCTGCGGCAGGAAGTGCAAGACGCGCTGGACAGCGTGCTGCTGGTGATCGACAATTCCATCTCGGGATACAACAAGGGTTCCATCCTCTCCCGCGTCAACAACGGGGAGCGGGTGGCTCTCGACAGCGTATTCATCGACATTTTCAATATTTCCCGTGACATCTGGCGCAAGAGCGGCGGAGCCTTCGACCCTTCGGCGGGGCCGCTGTTCGACCTTTGGGGTTTCGGTTTCGCGGACAGCACCGCCACGGCGGAGCAGAAGGCTGTTCTGGCGGCCGGCATGAAGGAGTATATCGGCATGGACCTCTTCAGCTTCGAGGATACGCCCGAAGGCACTTTCCTGATGAAGGCCGACGAGCGCTGCCGTCTCAATTTCAACGCCATCGCCCAGGGCTACAGCTGCGACCTGATGGCCCGCATACTGGAGAGCTACGGCAGCAGCAACTACATAGTGGAGCTGGGCGGAGAGATTGTCTGCAAGGGGCAGCGTGAGCAGGGCGGCCCGTGGCGCATCTGGATCGACAAGCCGGAAGACGGCAACAATGTGTCCGGGGCGATGAAGCAGGATGTGGTGTCGATCAGCGACTGCGGTCTGGTGACTAGCGGCAACTATCGCAAGTTCTATGTAGAGGACGGTCAGAAATATTCCCACACTGTGGACCCGGTGTCCGGCGCCCCGGTGCGGCATTCGCTGCTGAGCGCCACGGTCGTGGCCCGCGACGGCGCCACTGCTGACGCATACGCCACCTGGTTCATGGTAATCGGCACCGACGCCGCCCGCCAGGTCATCTCCACCCAGCTCACCTCCGAAGGCGTCGAAGCCTATCTGGTCTACGGCGACCAGGCCGACATGCGCGTCTGGCACACCCCCGGCCTCCGCCTCGATTCAGAGAAGCGGTAGGACTACTGATTATTCTACAGGACGCATCCCGAACCCCCATTTGGCCACAAATACGGGCCTTTTTGTGGCCAGGCGAGGTCAACGCGTCGTTCCGTCCACAAATACTGGCCTTTTTGTGGACGGATTGGTTTCGCAGTGTCATCTGGCCCGGGAAACGCCCCTTTGCGGGGCCAGATGCTACTGGCCGCTCTGTGAAGCGAGCCATTCCGAAGGGGTCTGGCCGGTGCGGGCCTTGAAGTTGCGGTAAAAAGTCACTTCGCTGGAGAAGCCGGATTCCTCGCTGATTTCTGAAAGACGCATGTCCGGATTTTCATAGAGCAGCCTCTGGGCATAGCGTATGCGGTAGCCATTAACGTAGTCGATGAACGAGCAGCCGGCGACAGCATTGATGCAGTCAGAAATGTAACGAGAATTCGAGCCGACCGACCGGGCCACATCCTCTTTTGTCAGGCCTGCCTTCAGGAACAGTTGCTT
>JAFYZI010000182.1 GCA_017548725.1 Bacteroidales bacterium | reverse complement strand
GTTGTTTTCCAGCATGGTGCGCAGCTCGATGTAGTTCACCAGGTTGCCGTTGTGGGCCAGCGCGAAGTCTCCTGTGCCGTGCCGGAAGAGGAAGGGCTGTACGTTCGCCAGCACATCAGCTCCCGTGGTGGAGTACCTCACATGGCCTATCGCCATGCTGCCTTTAAGACGGGCGATCTTCGACTCGTCGAAGACCTCGTGTACCAGTCCTTCACCCTTGAGGCAGCAAAGCCCTGCTTCTTCGTCTGCAGTGACGATTCCGCACCCTTCCTGACCGCGGTGTTGCATAGAATGCAGGCCGTAGTAGGTCATCTCGGCGGCATGTGGCGATCCATAGATTCCGAACACGCCGCACTCTTCGTGCAAAGACCAGTCCCGGTTAAGCTCCATAAGCCTCAATAAGCGTTGTTATGCACTCCCACTGCCCGTCCGCTGGGGTCGTTCATACCTGCGAATGCGGCGTCCCATGCAAGGGCTTCTGCGGTAGAGCAGGCCACGCTGGGAACGCTGGGCACAGACCTCGCGGCAGACTCGCTGGGAAAATGCTCGGCAAATATAGTTCTATAGTAATATTCTTCTTTATTCCGAGGCGGATTTATTGGAAATTTTTCTGCTGCGGCCGCCATCTGGCTGTCGGAAACCTGGGTTTCGACAAGGGCCTTCAAGCTGTCGATCCACGAATAGCCTACTCCGTCGGAGAACTGCTCCTTCTGGCGCCAGAGTATGCTCTCAGGCAGCATGTCGGCGAAGGCTTCGCGAAGGATGCGTTTTTCTATGACGCTGCCCGGGCACATCTTGGCCCTCGGGTTGAGCCTCATGGCCACATCGAGGAATTCCTTGTCGAGGAAGGGAACCCTGCCCTCCACGCCCCATGCCATCAGCGACTTGTTGGCGCGCAGGCAGTCGTAGAGATGCAGCTTGCCTATCTTGCGCACTGTCTCCTCGTGGAAGGCTCTGGCATCCGGAGCCTTGTGGAAATAGAGATATCCGCCGAACACCTCGTCGGCACCCTCGCCGCTGAGCACCATCTTGATGCCCATGCTCTTGATGACCCTCGCCAGCAGGAACATCGGGGTACTGGCGCGCACGGTGGTGATGTCGTAGGTTTCGATATGGTAAATCACATCCTTGAGTACGTCGAGGCCTTCCTGTACGGTGTAGTTTATCTCATGGTGCACGGTGCCGATGTACTGAGCCACCTCGCGGGCCCGCTCCAGGTCCGGAGCGCCCTTGAGGCCGATGGCGAAAGAGTGGAGCTGGGGCCACCATGCGTCGTGGATGTCGTCGGTCTCGATACGCTTCTTGGCGTATTTCTTGGCGATAGCTGAGATTATCGAGCTGTCCAGGCCGCCTGACAGCAGCACGCCGTAAGGCACGTCGCTCATCATCTGGCGCTTCACTGCCGACAGCAGCGACACCCTGAGGTCGTCCAGGTCGACGGAATCGTTCTCAACTTCGTCATATTTCATCCAGTCGCGCTTGTACCAGCGTGTCATCTGGCGGTCCTTGCTGTAGTAGTAATATCCCGGAGGGAAAGGACGGTAGCTGTCGCACTGCCCTTCCAAAGCCTTCAGCTCGCTGGCGACATATATCTTGCCGTCGGCATCGGAGCCGATGTAGAGCGACTCGACTCCGATCGGATCGCGGGCGATCAGGAAAGAGTCGTCCTCCTCGTCATAGAGTGCAAAGGCGAAAATACCGCTGATATCCTCGAGGAAGTCTATGCCTTTCTTGCGGTAGAGAGCAAGTATCACCTCGCAGTCGCTGCCGGTCTGGAATTCATATTCGTCCTTGAGCTGTTCGCGGATAGCCTGGTGGTTGTATATCTCGCCGTTGACGGCAAGTACCTGCTTGCGGTCCGGGGAGAAGAGCGGCTGCCGTCCCGACTGGGGGTCGACTATGGAAAGACGCTCGTGGGTCATTATACAGCTGCCGCCGCAGTAGATGCCGCTCCAGTCCGGACCCCTGTGACGGAGCCTGCGGGACATTTCCAGAGCTTTCTCCCTGAGCTGCGGAGTCTGTTCCTTGATGTTGAATATTCCTGTTATTCCGCACATGTCTATCTGCTCTTAAGGTATTTGTCGATCTGCGATGCGGTCTGCCGGCCTGAGGCCAGGGCACGCACCACCAGACTGGCGCCGCTGGCGGCGTCTCCCGCCAGGAAGACGTTATCGGCGAGAGGCTTGTGTTCCGGCTTGAGGAATCCCATCGCCAGCAGGGCCATGTCACATTCTATTATCTCTTTGTTGCCGTCGAGTTTCATTATCGGACGTCCGCCGGCAGGATTAGGCTCCCATATCACACCTTCCACCTCAACGCCGGTCAGCTTGCCGTCCTTTCCGATGAAACGGTTGGAGTTGAGCAGCCAGCGACGCGTGCAGCCCTCGTGGTGAGACGAGCTGGTGCGCTTGATGTTGGGCCACATGGGCCAGGGGGTGGCGGGGTTGTAGCCCTCCGGGGGTTCGGGCATGATCTCTATCTGGCAGACGTCGGTCGCGCCCTGGCGGATGACGGTGCCGATGCAGTCGGAGCCGGTGTCGCCGCCTCCAATCACAAGCACCTTCTTGCCCTTGGCGCTGACACGCTCTTCGTCGCTGAACTGCTGACCTGCAAGCACACGGTTCTGCTGGCCCAGCAGCTCAAGGGCGAAATAGACTCCTTTCAGCTCGCGGCCCTCAATCTTGAGGTCACGGGCGGTCGGGGTGCCGGTGCAGATGGCATACGCGTCGTAGCCTTCCGGCAGCTTGTCTTCTTCTATGGTCTGGCCGTAGAGGAACTTGACGCCTTCGGCCTCCATCAGCTTGATGCGCCTGTCGATGACAGACTTGTTGAGCTTGAAATTAGGAATGCCGAAACGCAGCAGGCCGCCAGCAGCCTCATTCTTGTCGTACACTGTGACTTCGTAGCCCATCTGGTTGAGCTGGCTGGCAGTGGACAGCCCGGAAGGACCGGCGCCGATGACAGCCACCTTCTTACCGTTGCGCGCATATTCATGGACGGGCACATACCCTTCGAGAAAGGCCCTCTCGATTATGGCACATTCATTCTCACGGCAGGTGACAGGCTCGCCCAGGGTGAGGTTCAGCACGCAGCTCTTCTCGCAGAGGGCGGGGCACACACGGCCGGTGAACTCAGGAAAATCGTTGGTAAGGGAAAGTATCTTGTAGGCCTTCTCCCATTCGCCCTTGTATAGGGCGTCCTGCCATTCGGGCTGCTTGTTGCCCAGAGGGCAGGCCCAGTGGCAGAACGGCACTCCGCAGTCCATGCAGCGGGATGCCTGCAGCTGACGGTCCCTTGAATTGAGGGTCTGCTCCACCTCTCCGAAATCGCGGATGCGGTCTTCTACCGCGCGATATCCAGCCTCGATGCGAGGCACGCTCATAAATGCTTTAGGATTTCCCATAACGTCATTCAGCTTTAATTTCGGCAAGTTTGTCCTGCAACTTGCGCAACTGTTCTTCCTTCAAAACCCTCTTGTATTCAATCGGGATTACCTGTATGAATTCGCCAGCATAATGGTTCCAGTCGTCGAGCATGGTGCGCGCCAGCTTGGAGCCGCTGTAGAGCCAGTGACGGCGGATGAGGTCATGCAGCTCGTTGCGGTAGCTGGACTCCTCGATGAGACTCAGCTCGACCATGTCCATATTGCAGAAATAGTCGAACTTGTGGGCGGGATCCCAGACGTATGCGATGCCGCCGCTCATACCTGCAGCAAAGTTGCGGCCCGTGGTTCCGAGCACCACTACCCTGCCGCCTGTCATATACTCGCAGCAGTGGTCTCCGGCGCCCTCCACAACGGCAATGGCGCCCGAGTTGCGGACTGCGAAACGCTCACCCACACAGCCGTTGATGTACATCTCGCCGGCGGTAGCTCCGTAGAGGCCGGTGTTGCCGGCGATCATGTTCTGCTCAGCCACGTATGTGCTGCGCATCGGAGGCATTATGGCGATCCTTCCGCCTGAGAGGCCCTTGCCGAAATAGTCGTTGGTCTCGCCTTCCAGCTTCAGGTTCACTCCCTTGGCGAGGAAAGCTCCGAAAGACTGGCCGGCCGAGCCCTTGAAATAGATGTTTATAGTCGAATCCGGCAGGCCGTCGGCGCCGTATTTCTCTGCGATCATACCGGACAGCATGGTGCAGCAGGCGCGGTCGGTGTTGTGGATGTCGTAATTCAGATTCACTTCCCTGCCGCTCTCGAGGGCCGGTTTCGCAGCCGCGATTATCTCGCGGTCCTTGACGCTGCCAACTGCGGTGAAAGGTCTGCCGTCCCAGTGCAGGTCGCTGCTGTCCACGCGGTGGAGCAGCCTGCTGAAATCGAGGGTTGACTGTTTTGAACCTGCAGGCACCGGCTTCATCTCCACCAGGTCTGTGCGGCCGATAATGTCGTCCAGCTTGCGGAAGCCCATCTCGGCGAGATATTCACGCACTTCCCTTGCGAGGAAGGTGAAGTAGTTGACTATATATTCGCTGCGGCCGCGGAAACGCTTGCGCAGCTCAGGATCCTGGGTAGCCACTCCCACAGGGCAGGTGTTGGTGTTGCACTTGCGCATCATCACGCAGCCCAGCACAATCAGGGGCAGTGTGCCGAAGCCGAATTCGTCGGCTCCCAGCAGTGCCATCAGGATGACGTCGCGGCCGTCCTTTATCTGGCCGTCGGTCTGCAGGCGGACCTTGCCGCGCAGGCCGTTCAGTGCCAGGGTCTGCTGAGCCTCGGCCAGACCTATCTCCGGAGAGATGCCGGCGAAGCGCATAGACGATACGGGTGAAGCTCCGGTGCCGCCCTCGGCGCCTGAAATTACGATGATGTCGGCATTGGCCTTTGCCACTCCGGCTGCCACGGTGCCCACTCCGCTCTCAGCCACCAGCTTAACGCTGACTGCAGCCTTCGGATTGACGTTCTTGAGGTCGAAAATCAGCTGCGAGAGGTCCTCGATGGAGTAGATGTCATGGTGAGGCGGAGGAGAGATCAGCGAGATGCCCGGGATCGAGTTGCGGGTCTTGGCGATTATCTTGTCGACCTTGAAGCCCGGAAGCTGGCCGCCCTCGCCGGGTTTTGCACCCTGGGCTACCTTGATCTGGATTTCTTCGGCATTGACGAGATATTCGGCTGTGACACCGAAACGTCCTGAAGCTATCTGCTTGGTCTTGGAGCTCAGTGAGATGCCGTCCACGTCGCTGTGGTAGCGGGCGTTGTCCTCGCCGCCCTCGCCAGTGTTGCTGCGTGCGCCGAGCTTGTTCATTGCCAGCGCGATAGCCTCGTGGGCCTCGATAGATATGGCTCCGAACGACATGGCTGCCGTAACGAAGTGTTTAACTATACTTTCTTCGGGCTCAACCTCCTCAATCGGCAGGGGTTTCGCAGCCTTCTTGAAGTCCATGAAGTCACGCAGGAACGCGGGCTGCGGCTTGTTGTCGACATGGGCCGTAAACTCTTTGTATTTCTTGTAGTCGCCGGTGCGGGTCGCAATCTGCAGGGTGGCGATAGTCTCGGGGTTCCAGGCGTGCTGGATGCCGTCCTTGCGGTATGCGAACAGGCCGGTGTTCGGCAGCAGCGAGTCTGCGCCGGCCTTCTTCCCGGCTTCCATCAGACGCACTGCATCGGCTGCTATCTCTTTCAGGCCTATACCGCCCACAGTTGACACTTCAGTGCCGAAATAGCTGTGCAGCAGGGACTCTCCCAGACCTATGCTCTCGAATATCATAGCTCCGCGATAAGAGCGGATGGTAGATATTCCCATCTTGGACATAATCTTGTAGAGGCCCTTGCAGACTGCCTTGATGTAGTTGTGCTCGGCAGTCTTGTAGTCTTCCTGGATGACGTGGTTCTTCACCAGGTCGTCCAGCACCGCGAAGGTCATGTAAGGGTTGATGGCAGATGCGCCGTAGCCCAGCAGCAGCGCGGCGTGCATCACCTCTCGGATCTCGCCGCTCTCCACTATCAGGGCCGTCTGAACCCTCTTGCCCACCGAGATAAGGTAGTGGTGCACCGCAGAAACTGCCAGCAGGCTGGGGATTGCGGCGCGGCCCGGCTCTATGTCGCGGTCGGACAGGATGATGTAGTTGATGCCCTCGTCCACGCTCTTCTCAGCCTTGCGGCAGAGCTCGTCCAGGGCGTCGCGGAGTCCCTCGCCGCCTCTTGCGGCTTCGAAGGACATGTTCAGCTTGACGGTGTAGAAACCTTTGTAACGGATGTTGCAGAGGATGTCGAGCTGTGTGTTGTTGAGGATGGGATGCGGCAGGCGCACCATCTTGCAGTTGCTCTCGTCCGGGGTCAGGATGCCGTTGCCCACGCAGCCGATGTATTCGGTGAGGGACATCACGAGCTCCTCGCGGATAGGGTCGATGGCAGGGTTGGTGACCTGAGCGAACTGCTGGCGGAAATAGTTGAAGAATATCTGCGGGCGGTCGGAGATCACTGCCAGAGGCGTGTCGTTACCCATCGAAGCTACCGGCTCGGAACCGTTCACCGCCATGGGGATGAGGGTCTTGTCGATGTCTTCCTGGGCGAATCCGAACGATATCAACTTGCCGGCATAGCCTTCCACCGAGTTCTCGACCTTGCGGCCGCTCTTGAGGTTTTCGAGCTGGATGCGGTTGTCGGCCAGCCATGCCTTGTAAGGATGTTCCGCGGCAAGCTCGGCCTTGAGTTCTCCGTCGTAATAGATCTTGCCGGAGCCGGTGTCCACGAGCAGTATCTTGCCGGGCTCGAGGCGGCCTTTCTGCTTGATCTCAGCGGGGTCGAGGTCCAGAACACCCACTTCGGAAGCAACCACCATGTCGCCGCCGGTGGTAATCAGGTAGCGGGCGGGGCGCAGGCCGTTGCGGTCGAGCATGCCTCCAACGTAACGCCCGTCGGAGAACAGCAGGGCGGCGGGACCGTCCCAGGGCTCCATAAGGATGGAATGATACTCATAGAAAGACTTCAGCTCGTCGCTGATGGGGTTCTTGTCGTTGAACGATTCGGGCACGAGCAGAGCCATGGCGTGAGGCAGAGAGAGACCGGACATCACGAAGAACTCCAGGGCGTTGTCGAGCGACGCGGAGTCGCTCATGGCGGGCTGTATTATGGGTCGCAGCTCGCTTATGTCGCCCAGGAGTCCAGTGTTGAGAACGCTCTCGCGGGCCTTCATCCAGTTGCGGTTGCCGCGTATGGTGTTTATTTCGCCGTTATGGCAGAGGAAGCGGAACGGCTGGGCCAGGGGCCATGCAGGGAAGGTGTTGGTAGAGAACCTTGAGTGCACGAGGGCAAGGCTCGACGTGAAATAGGCGTCGGTAAGGTCGAGATAGTATTCCCTCAGCTGCATGCTGGTGAGCATACCCTTGTAGACGATGCTCTTGCTCGACAGCGACACAACATAGAAATCCTTGTCGGCCACGCGGTTTTCCACCTTCTTGCGGATGACGTAGAGCTTGCGTTCGAAATCCGGGAGCTCGTCGGCCTTGATGCCGGTGATGAACACCTGCTTTATGGCCGGCTCGGTCTCGCGGGCAGTCTCTCCAAGGCAGTCGGAATTTACAGGAACGTCCCTGACTCGCATCAGGGACAGTCCTTCGGCTTCGACCACGTCGATCATCGTCTCCAGTATGGCGTTCTGCCGCTGCTCGTCTTTCGGCATGAAGACCAGTCCTGTGCCGTAGTGGCCTTTCTCCGGGACCGGAATGCCGTTGAGCAATATGAATTCGTGAGGTATCTGGACCAGGATGCCGGCTCCGTCGCCGGTCTTTCCGTCGGCGCCCTCCGCTCCGCGGTGGCGCATGTTTTCGAGGACTTTCAGCGCAGACTCAACCAGTGCGTGAGACTTGTCGCCGTGAATGTTGGCGACCATTCCGATGCCGCATGCATCATGCTCGTAGCTGCTGCTGTAAAGTCCTCCCTGCTGATGATATTCTTTCATTTAGTCTTTTTGGATTAGCATACGAACAACAATTCACGATACTTGGGAAGCGGCCACAACTTGTCGTCGACAACCTCCTCGAGCTTGTCGATGTCATGGCGGATCTCTTCCATCTTCGGAACTACTGTCTTGTAATATGCCATTGCCTTTTCATATTCGTCTTCTAGCACGTTGGCGACCTTGCGGGCTTCTACCAGCTGGTTCACGCCCTCTTCGATGGCCTTCACATGCTTTGCTATCTTCTTGATGAGATCGATGTTGGTTGAAGCCAGCTCGTCGGCCTCGTCTCCCAGAATGCCTTTCATCTTGTAGACATTGTCGATGAGGTTGCTCTGGTAAGCCGTAGCCACGGGGATGATATGGTTGATGGCCATGTCGCCGAAGATACGGGCTTCGATCTGGATCTTCTTGGTGTAGATTTCCCACTTGATCTCGTTGCGGGCTGCGAGCTCGGCCTTGTTCATCACGCCCGTAGACTCGAACATCTTGACGCTGTCGGCGCAGGTGTAATGCTTGAAAATCTCCGGAGGGCAGGTCTCGCAGTCGAGGCCTCTGCGGGCAGCTTCGGCTTTCCATTCGTCGGAATAGCCGTTGCCGTCGAAGCGCACGGGCTTGCTGTATTTGATGAGTTTCTGGAGCTCCTTGATGATGGCTTCCTTCTTGTCCATTCCCTTGGCGATGAGTGTGTCGACCTCCTTCTTGAAGTCGATCAGCTGCTCTGCCACGGCGGTGTTGAGGGCGATCATGGCGCTGGCGCAGTTTGCCTCAGAACCTACGGCGCGGAACTCGAAGCGGTTGCCGGTGAAGGCAAACGGAGAGGTACGGTTACGGTCGGTATTGTCGATCAGCAGCTCGGGGATCTGCGGCATGTCGAGCATCTTCTTGCCGGTCTTGCCTGCGATCTTGAACAGCTCGTCGCTTGATGATTTCTCGAGAGAATCGAGCAGGCCTGAGAGCTGCTTGCCGAGGAAGCTGGAGATGATTGCAGGCGGAGCCTCGTTGGCGCCGAGCCTGTGGGCGTTGGTGGCGCTCATGATGGAAGCCTTGAGCAGTGCGTTGTGACGGTACACTGCAGTAAGGGTGTTGACCACGAAGGTCACGAACATCAGGTTGTCGGTCTGGGTCTTTCCAGGCGACATCAGACGGTGGCCGTTGTCGGTGCCGAGCGACCAGTTGTTGTGCTTGCCGGAACCGTTGACTCCCTCGAAGGGTTTCTCGTGGAGCAGGCAGCGGAAGCCGTGCTTGCGGGCGATCTTGCGCATGAGCGTCATGACGAGCATGTTGTGGTCGCAAGAGAGGTTGGTCTCCTCGAAAATCGGAGCCAGCTCGTACTGGTTGGGAGCCACCTCGTTGTGACGGGTCTTGGTGGGGATGCCGAGCTTCATGGCCTCTATCTCAAGCTCCTTCATGAAGGCCTGAACCCTCTCGGGGATGGCGCCGAAATAGTGGTCGTCCAGCTGCTGGTTCTTGGCTGAGTTGTGGCCCATCAGGGTGCGGCCGCTCATCAGCAGGTCGGGACGGGCTGCATACAATCCTTCGTCTACCAGGAAATACTCCTGCTCCCATCCGAGGTACGAGAAGACTTTCTTCACGTCGCTGTCGAAATAGTGACAAACGTCTACTGCAGCCTTGTCCACTGCGTGCAGGGCCTTCAGCAGAGGAGCCTTGTAGTCCAGGGCCTCGCCTGTATATGAGATGAAGATGGTGGGGATACAGAGGGTGTCGTCCATCACGAATGCGGGAGAGGTCGGGTCCCATGCAGAGTAACCTCTGGCCTCGAAAGTAGCGCGGATACCGCCGCTCGGGAACGAGCTGGCGTCAGGCTCCTGCTGTGCAAGCAGCTTGCCCTCGAACTCCTCCAGCACGCCGCCCTTGCCGTTGTGCTCGATGAAGGCGTCGTGTTTCTCGGCAGTGGTGTCGGTCAGGGGGTGGAACCAGTGGGTGTAGTGGGTTGCGCCCATATCCATGGCCCATTTCTTCATACCCTCGGCAACCTTGTCGGCAAGGGCCCTGTCCATGACGGCCCCGTTTTCCATGACGTTCACCATCTGGGCATAAACCTCAGAAGGCAGATACTTGAACATTTTCTCTTTGTTGAATACGTTCTTTCCGAAGTATTCGTCGGGACGTCCGTCCGGAAGTTTCACATCCAGGGGGTGTTTCTTAAAGGCCTCGCCCAGGACTTCAAATCTTAAATCAGACATAGCAGTATAATTTTAATTGTTTATATATTCAGTTTTTTCAGCCTGCGCGCAGCCTCGACGTATGACTCGCGGCGCCCGAAGGCGGTAAATCTCACGAACCCCTCTCCGGAAGGGCCGAAGCCCGCGCCGGGGGTGCAGATCAGGTGGGCCTGCCTGAGCAGGACGTCGAAAAAGTCCCATGAAGGCATGCCGGCCGGGGTCTTCACCCACAGATAAGGGGCGTCCGTACCTCCGAAAGCCGTGAGGCCCATCTCTGTGAGGGCTCCCTTCAGGTATGCAGCGTTGCTCAGGTAGTATTCAATCGTGCTCCTGGTCTGCCTGCGGCCTTCCTCGGTGTAAATGGCTGCCGCTCCGCGCTGAGAGATGTAGCTGGCGCCGTTGAACTTGGTGCACTGGCGGCGCTTCCACAGCTCGTTCAGCCTCACTGTGCGGCCGCCGGCCTCTACGGCCAGCTCGTCGGGAATCACTGCGTAGCCGCACCTTACGCCGGTGAAACCTGCCGTCTTGGAATAAGAACGGAACTCTATGGCCACATTCCTTGCCCCTTCAATCTCGAAGATGCTGTGAGGCACTGCGGGGTTGGTGATGAAGGCTTCGTAGGCAGAATCATAAAGTATCAGGACATCGTTTGCCATGGCCCACTCCACCCACTTTGCCAGCTCGTCCTTCGTCAGGACCGTGCCCATGGGGTTGTTGGGGAAGCAGAGGTAGACCACGTCGACCTTCTCCGAGGGCAGCTGCGGCACGAAGCCGTTGTCTTCCGTGCAGGGAAGATAGGTTAAGCCGCTCCACCTTGTGCCGGTGTAGTCGCCTGCCCGGCCGGCCATGGCGTTGGAATCCACATATACGGGATATACCGGGTCGGTGACGGCCACGCGGCCTGCACCGAGGATGTCCACTATGTTGCCGGTGTCGCTCTTGGCGCCGTCGCTCACGAATATCTCGTCGGGGCTGATCTTCACTCCTCTGGGAGCATAGTCTCCGGCTGCGATGGCCTGCCTCAGGAACTCATAGCCCTGCTCGGGGCCGTAGCCATGGAAGCTTTCCACGCGGGAGAGCTCGTCCACAGCGTCGTGCATGGCAGCTACCGCAGCGTCGCAGACAGGCTGGGTGACGTCGCCGATGCCGAGGGAGATTACGTCATCGACAGCCAGGGTCTGCCTGAAAGCCCGCGCCTTTGCAGCGATGTTGGCGAACAGGTAAGAACCCGGCAGCTTAAGGTAATTGTCGTTGACGCGTATCATTCCTCAATATCTATTTTTCCGTTGAACACTTCTGTGGCATCGCCGGTGAGAATGACTTCTCCGCCGTCCCAGCGCACTTTAACGCTGCCGCCGTCCATGATTATAGTCTGCTCGGGGTCCAGGGCGAAGCGGCTTATGGCAGCTACGGTGGTGGCACAGGCGCCGGTGCCGCAGGCCATGGTGACTCCGCTGCCCCTCTCCCACACCCTCATGCGGATGTGGCCGGCTCCGAGCAGCTGGGCAAACTCGATGTTGGCGGCTGCGGGGAAGCAGGCTGCATGCTCCAACAGGGGACCGGTGACTTCCGGGTAGACGTCGTCTATATCCTCAACGAAGATTACGTAGTGAGGGTTGCCCATCGAAACGAAACTGCCGCGGAGAGACTGCGGGATGACGGCCTCCATGTCCGGTAGGAACTGCGAAGGATCGGCGAAAGAAGGGCGGCCCATGTTGACGGAGATGCAGCCGCTGGCGCTGTCGACGTGAAGCAGCTTGATGCCGGAGGCTGTCTCGAGAGTGATGTCGCTGCTCTTCGCATAGCCGCGGCTGGCGACGTAGCGGCCGATGCAGCGGGCTGCGTTGCCGCACATCATGCCCTGAGAACCGTCGGCATTGAACATCTCCATGCGGAAGTCGGCCTTGTCTGACGGGTTGATGAGCACGATGCCGTCGGCGCCTATGCCTTTGTGACGGTCACACCAGGAGCCTGCGAGGCGGGATGCATCGGCGGCGTGGAAGTCCTGGCCGTAGACATAGATGTAGTCATTGCCGGCGCCGTGCATCTTGGTGAATTCGATCGTCCTTTTCATCATTGTCAGATTCTGCCGCAAAGTTATGACATTTTATCTTTTTTACAATATTTTCTTTGTCTTTTTGTGTTGTCTATTCAATATTTTCCGTCTATATGGTAGCTAAAATTGATATATCAAGATAAAATGTACAATATCTCGCCTCTTGGTTTTTCATAATTGACACATTTCAGAATTTTTATAAAAAATTTTGACAATTTGTCAGATTAATTATTATCTTTACGTTAACATTAACCACCAGACAACAATGGACGCAAACGAACTGACCGATTCTATCGACCGCAAGATTCTAAAGATAATAACTCTCAACGCCCGCATCCCCTTCAGGGACGTCGCAGAGCAGGTAGGCATCTCCCGCACTTCTGTGCACCAGAGGGTGCAGCGCATGACTGACATTGGCGTTATCAAGAACTCCGGCTTCCACGTAAATCCGCAGAAGCTCGGCTTCAACATGTGCGTATACGTGGGCATCACTCTCGAAAAGGGCTCTCTCTACAACAGCGTCGTCTCCGAGCTGGAGAAGATTCCCGAGATCGTGGAGTCGCAGTACACCCTTGGCGCATACACCATCCTCATCAAGCTCTACGCCCGCGACGCCAACCACCTCATGGAGCTTCTGAATGGCCACATCCAGGAAATCCCGGGAGTCATCAACACCGAAACCCTCACCTCTCTAGACCAGCGCATCAAGCGCTCGGTACCCATCGAAGAGTGACACCTATTTATATATAATTACGACATATTATCGCCTCTCGGGGCGATTTTATGTTATTATGACAATATTTTTGCCATTTCTTTTGGCAAATAGAAAATCGTTTGTATCTTTGCGCCGTAAACAAAGACAGACGATGTCCACAGGTTTTGCGAACTTCAATGCTGTCCAGAACAGCCAGTCTCAGTTCCAGAATCAGAACCAGAACCAGGTTCCGCTTGCAATTCCTTTGGACCGGCAGGAAAGCTAAACGACATAATAAGACTAAAAACAATCAAGACTGGTCCATTCAGGGCCGGTCTTTTTTTTTAATAACCAAAACTACTTACACAATGAAGAAAATTGAAGCCATTATCCGGAAGACCCGTTTCGACGATGTCAAGGAAGCTCTTTTTGAGGCCGACATCAACTGGTTTTCCTACGCCGAAGTCAAGGCCATCGGCCAGGACCGTGAGGACCGCATCTATCGAGGCGTGATGTACAGTACCGACATTATCTCCCGCATCGAGATAACCATCATCTGCCGCGACCAGTTCGTCCAGCCTGCGATCGACGCCATCATGGGCGCTGCCCGCACCGGCAGCGTGGGAGACGGAAGGATTTTCGTGAGCCCCGTCGATGACACATGGTCTATCCGTACCGGCGAACACGGAGACACCGTTTTGGCAGACAAGAAGTAGAACTTTAAAGACTTTTCACAATGGAAACAATAATTGGACTGGATACTGTATGGGTGCTGATCGCAGCAATGCTTGTGTTTTTCATGCAACCCGGATTCGCACTGGTGGAGGCTGGTTTCACGCGCTCCAAGAACACTGCAAACATCCTTATGAAGAACTTCGTTGATTTCATGGTGGGCTCGTTCCTGTTCTGGATGATCGGTTTCGGCATCATGCACGGCAGCGGCAACGGCTTTATCGGAAGCCTTCATCTCTTTGACTGGTCGTTCATAGGCGACTCCAACATTCCTGCAGAATGTACCCTGATTTTCCAGACTGTCTTCTGCGCTACCGCTGCCACGATAGTTTCCGGCGGTATGGCAGAGAGGACTAAATTCTCGATGTATATCCTCATCTCTATAATCATTTCTGTTGTCATCTATCCCATAGAAGGTCACTGGACATGGGGAGGCGGCTGGCTCAGCGAGCTTGGTTTCCACGATTTCGCCGGCTCTACCGTTGTCCACACTTGCGGCGGCGTGATAGCTCTCGCCGGCGCGATGGTGCTCGGTCCGAGGATAGGCAAATACTCCAAGAGCGGCGAATCCCGCGCTATCCCCGGCCACAACCTCACTTTCGGCGCCCTTGGCGTATTTATCCTCTGGTTCGGATGGTTCGGGTTCAACCCAGGTTCGCAGCTGGCTGCTGAAGGCGCTGCCAACGCGATAGCCATCTCCCATGTGATGTGTACCACAAATATGGCGGCCGCTACCGGAGGTCTCTCAGTCCTCTTCTTCACCTGGCTGGTTTATGGCAAGCCGTCCCTCTCACTGGTGTGCAACGGCATCCTCGGCGGACTTGTTGGCATCACGGCTGGCTGTGACATGGTCACCATCGGCGGAGCTGCCATCATCGGCGCCGTCTGCGGTGTGGCTATGGTCGGCTCGGTAGCTCTGATCGACAAGGTATGCAAGATTGACGACCCGGTCGGCGCAGTTTCAGTACACGGTGCCTGCGGCATCCTCGGCACCAT
>JAFYZI010000181.1 GCA_017548725.1 Bacteroidales bacterium | reverse complement strand
GCTGCTGCTGCAGCTCGGCGATGCCTGCATCCGCGCCTTCGCGTCCACGCCGGGCGAGTTCGCCGACATAGCGGGACGCATGCTGCAGGGCACCCACCTGGTCTTTGACCAGCTGTGCTACGCCGAGACCGACAACGTGCTGTCCCTCACCTGGGACGTTGACGACGAGGACATCCGCGCCGTCATGCGCCTCCCCTACCGCCTTGCCGCCGAGAACGCCACCCAGCTGTTCGTCATCATCGACGAGTTCCAGAACGTGGGCCTTACAGAGAACGGAGACAAGGTCTGTAAGATCCTGGAGGGGGTGATGAAGGAGATGCGCGAGGCCGGTAACGTCAGGCCCCTCGCCTCGTTCCTGCTCTGCGGCTCGCAGGTGAACGCCATGAAGGAGATATTCGAGCACCGCCGGTTTTTTTACCGCCAGGTGGAGCACCTCCCCCTGAACCAGGTGGAGGACAAGGAGATCATCGAGCATATCGTCAAGGGCTTCCTGGCGAGCGGAAAGGTCATCGACCGCGACCTCCTGCTCGGCGTCTGCCACCTCTTCAAGGGACATCTGTGGTACATCAACCATTTCATCGCCATATGCGACTCTCTTTCAAAGGGTTACATCATGGAGCCGGTCCTGCTGGAGTCCCTCTCTATGATCCTCGCCATCCATGAACCCCGCTTCAAGGCGACCATGTTCGACCTGACGACCTATCAGGTCAGCCTGCTGCGCGCCGTGGTGGAAGGCCACACCAAGTTCAGCACCGCCGAGGTCATAGGCCGGTACGGGCTCAACTCCTCGGCCAACGTCCGGCGCCTGAAGGA
The DNA here is from genome assembly GCA_017548725.1 of Bacteroidales bacterium. GTDB lineage: Bacteria > Bacteroidota > Bacteroidia > Bacteroidales > UBA932 > Equibacterium. Next base: position 2,576 of record JAFYZI010000181.1, on the reverse strand, counting down.
CGCCCTCTGCAAGAAGGAGATCCTGACCTTCGACGAGAAGGACGAGCCGCACATCCTCGACCCCCTGTTCGAGTATTGGGTGAAGAAATATTATTTCAAAATCACGGTATAAGCCATGAAAAAGAAGATAGCCGTGCTCACCGGCGCAGGAGTGAGTGCAGAGAGCGGGCTCGGGACCTACCGCGACAACGGGGGCCTCTGGGACAACTATGACCCGATGGAGGTCGCTTCCATCCAGGGCTGGTACAAGAACCGCAAGCTTGTCCTGGACTTCTACAACATGCAGAGGGCCAAGCTGAAGGACACGAAGCCCAACGCCGCGCACCTCGCGATAGCCGCGCTGGAGAAGGATTACGACGTCACCGTCATCACGCAGAACGTCGACAACCTCCACGAGAAGGCAGGCAGCACAAAGGTCATACACCTCCACGGAGAGGCGACCAAGGTCCGTCCGGAGAACGGGGTATATGAAGAGAGCTTCAGCGAGCGAGAGGTCATAGACGTGGGCTACGAGCCGGTGAACCTCGGGGACAAAGCCCCGAACGGCTGCCAGCTGCGCCCGCACATCGTCTTCTTCGGCGAGTCCGTGCCGAAGATCGAGCCGGCCATCGACGTGGTGGCCGCGGCGGACCTCCTGCTCATCGTCGGAACATCTATGCAGGTATATCCCGCCGCAGGCCTGTACCGCTACGCGGACCCGAAGGCTCCGATCTACGTCGTGGACCCCGCCGACCTTCCCCTCCACGACCCCAGGATCACTCACATAAAGGACGTTGCGACGAAAGGCATGGAGAAATTCATAAAAATTTTGGAAGAAAGATAAATTGTGCTACCTTTGCAGTCCGCAAATAAAAAGGAGGTGATAAAAGCATGATTATAGTTCCCATCAAAGAAGGCGAAAACATCGAGAGAGCACTCAAGAAGTTCAAGAGGAAGTTCGAGAAGACCGGCGCCGTCCGTGAGCTCCGCTCCCGCAAGACCTTTGCGAAGCCGTCCGAGAAGAAGCGCATCGCCAAGCAGAAGGCTATCTATGTACAGCATCTGCGTCTCATGGACGAGCAGTAATCCTGGCTTTTCCACATAAAGGACAGGTGTCCGGCCAGCGATGGCCGGACATTTTTTATGCGGGTGTGTTGTAATTGGTAGCCAAGCCAGACTTAGGATCTGGTGCCTCACGGCGTAAGGGTTCGAGTCCCTTCACCCGTACGAAACAACGTAAGTACTTGATTTTCAGAGATTTAGACTTCTTTGAGAAGCCAATTTCTGTGAGATTTCAAGATGTGAGAGAGTCCCCTATCGATGCAAAACCCCGGCAATCTTTCAAGATGTCGGGGTTTGTGTTATGCCGGTGAATTGGAATTTAACGAACACTATTTACAGATTCTTTCTGCTCACATCCTGCCAGCTTTCATTATTCAGTATCTCCGCATCGGAGCCGACAAAGCATTTTCCCGCCTCGGCGTCGTCGCAGAGCCAGTAGCGCATCCAGGCTGTCATATAGGCATCGCCACGCGGTAGCATGTCGCCGTGGTCAATGCCTTTGATGCGCCCCATAATACGTTGCTCCGATCCAATGCCTTCATAAGTTTTCTGCATCTCTTCCAACCTGCAGCCTATCTTTGCGTCGAAGTCTCCGCAGCCGCCCATCAGCAGCATGGGAGCCTTGACGTCTTTCAGGAAGTCTGCGCCAAGGCTGTCAACAAGCATGGTCGCGGTGCCGCTTTGGGCGCAGAGAGCCTTGTACAGGCGGCTGTTCTCAAATAACGAAGCGGATGTGTAGACGCACATGCCCCCTTGTGAATGCCCGGTCAGGCCAACGTGTGTCGTATCCACTTTCTGATAGAAGAGACTCGACGGGTCGGCATTTGCCTTCAACATCATGTCAAGTGACTTGCTGACGGATTTGCCGTCCCACGTCCACTCGTCTTCATTGCCTACTACGATGAAGCCCCAGGAAGCCAGATGTTGGAAGATGGCTTTGTACTTGGAGGCTCGTATGCCCGTTCCATTAGCCATGAGTACCAAGGGCCATGCCCTCTGTTCGGTCTTCAAATCAGTAGGGTAATACACCTGGAGAAGCTTGATTCGCTCGTCGCTGTCTTCCTGTGTGAACAACTCCACCTGGTAGTCCCCGTCGTAAGCATACTTTTTCTCCCATGCTCCCGGGTAATCAAACTTGCTCTGATATCCATTGGCAACGACCTGAATCTTATCCCAGAATGAGCCGCAAGAGGTGCAGAATGTCAACGTTATTATAGACAACATCGCACGCACAACCGTCTTCCAAAACCTAACAAACATATAAATTCCGATTTATCGAATACTATTTCCTGATAAACTGATTGTCCGTTTCCAGCATGTCGGCGTTGGTGTAACGCTCCACCGTCATATGCAGGTCATACTTCTCCCGAAGCGCAGCGATGGTGGCCATCATCGGCGTGGCGTGATGAGCGTCGATAGCTTCCTGGTTGGCCCAGCTGTCGATGAGGAGGATGGTTTCAGGATCATCCAGAGACTGATAATACTCATAGCGCAGATTGCCTTCCTCGGCCCGGATGGCGTCCACGGTGCCGCTG
>JAFYZI010000180.1 GCA_017548725.1 Bacteroidales bacterium | reverse complement strand
TCATCTGGCAGCCATAGGTCTCGATGTAGACCTGCAGTCTGGACGGATCGAAAATAGCTCTTACCGGCTGGTATTCATTTTGCATTGTGTGCCTGCTATAATTGTGACTGCAAAGATAGTTTTTTTATCTTTGCATATTGAATGAAAGCGAAATGACGATTAAAACCTCATTGAAGAAAGCCCTGATTCTTGTATGTACTCTGGCGGCATTATGCAGCTGCACGGATTACAGCAAGATAGTCTTCAGCGATTTCAAAGTCAACGGCATAGATTCTCTCAAATACAGCCTTACCGACATGAGAGGCATAGTGCATTCCGCCCTGACCGTGGACAACCCTTATTTCGCAATGACGCTTAAGGATTTTGAAGCGGCAGTTGTAAGTCCCGAAGGGGAAAGCATAGCCGAGGTCAAGATGGATGACGGAGTAGTCGTGGAGATAGCCGCCAAGTCGCAGACTCAGATTGAAGCCCCGTTGAGGGTGCATGTCAGCAACCCGCTGAAATTGCTTGCCCAGGGCATGGATGCTATAACCAGCCTGGGCGAGGACGGATATGTAGTCAACTACAGCCTTGCTGTCTCGAAAGGCGGCAAGTTCCACAAGATAAACAAGAAAAATATTCCTTTGGATTCCTTTATAAAAACGGACAAATGAAAAGGATAATCATCATAGCAGTCTTGGCCTGCCTGTCGCTGTTCCATGCGGCTGCGCAAGTCGATTCTGTCTTTGTCAAAGAAGCGGAGCTTGACTCTACGCTCTATGGCAAGAACATTTTCTCGGTAATCAGCCAGAGAGAAGCCGGCCAGGGTACTGTGACCATCGACCAGCCGGGCACTCTGGTTTCCGCGATGGCAACTCATAAGACCCGCAACGCATCGAAGCAGATAAACGGCTACCGCGTGAGGATTTTCTTCGACAACAGCCGCAACGCCAGGGGCGTATCGGAGCAGGTCGCAGGGCAGTTCTCAGCCCTCTATCCGTCGATGGCGGTCTACCGTGAATACGAAAACCCCTATTTCAAGGTGACGGTGGGCAACTTCCGCACTAAAGCCGATGCAACCCGCTTTCTCAATGCTATCAAAGGCCAGTTCCCTTCAGGCTTCATCGTAAGGGAAAGAATCACCTATCCTAGCTTCTGACAGATATGGAAATGATCAAACAGTCTTTGCAGCAGAAACAGGTCCAGAAGCTTTCGCCTCTGCAGATCCAGACTATCAAGCTTCTGGAGCTGCCTACGCTGGAGCTGGAGCAGAAAATCCAGAAAGAGCTCGAAGAGAACCCCGTGCTCGACGAGGTGACAGACGACAATCCCGAGGATGACGAGCTCCCCAAGAAGGTTTCGCTCAGCGATTATCCCGCTGACGACCAAACCCCTTCCTACAAGACTTATGTGAACAACCAGGGCAAGGACCTCAAGCCCCAGTACAATACATTCTCGGTAAAAGAGAGTTTCCATCAGAACCTCGAAGCCCAGCTGGGCTATTGCCACCTTACTCCCAGAGCCCGCCAGATAGCTTCCTTCATCATCGGAATGCTCGACGATGACGGATATCTGCGCCGCGACCTCGAATCCCTTGCAGACGACATATCGTTCCGCCTCAATATCGAAACCGATGTGAACGAGTTGGAAGACCTCCTCGGCATCATCCAGGAGTTCGACCCTGTAGGAGTCGGCGCCAGGGATCTGCGCGAATGCCTTCTGCTCCAGATCAAGGCCAAACCCCATGACCAGGCGCAGCAGGATGCCCAGGAAATTCTCGAGAACCATTTCGAAGAATTCACCAAAAAGCACTATACCAAGATCCTCTCGAAGATGAAAATCGACGAGGACCGTCTTAAGAAAGCGATCGATGAGATCGTGCATCTCAATCCCCGTCCGGGCGGCCAGATCGACGACTCTTACAACGACCAGGCCCAGCAGGTAGTTCCCGATTTCGTGCTTGAGCTGAAGGACGGCAAGCCGGTGATGACCATGCCCCGCTTCAACGTTCCCGAGCTGAGGGTCAACAAGCGTTACGCTGACATCCTGATGGATTCTGCTTCCAAGTCAACCAAGGAAGGCAAGGAAGCGGTGACGTTCGTAAAGCAGAAACTGGATTCCGCCAAGTGGTTCATCGAAGCCATCAAGCAGAGGCAGCGCACGCTCCAGAACACCATGAACGCCATCATCGAGTTCCAGTATGATTTCTTCATCGACGGCGATGAGACCAAGCTGAAACCTATGGTCCTGAAAAACATTGCCGAGCGCACAGGGCTGGATATCTCTACAATCTCCCGCGTTGTAAACTGCAAATACATCCAGACCCATTTCGGCATCTATCCTCTGAAATATTTCTTCTCAGAAGGCCTGATGACCGACCGCGGCGAAGAGGTGTCGACCAGGGAAATCAAGAAGATCCTGACGGAAAGCATCGAGGCGGAGAACAAGTCGAAACCTCTGACCGACGAGGAGCTCGTGACCGTCCTGACAGAAAAGGGTTACAAAGTGGCCCGAAGGACTGTCGCCAAATACCGCGAACAGCTCAACATCCCGATAGCCCGGCTTCGCAAAGAGATATAAAAATACCGGCCCGCATGAAGCGAGGCCGGTATTTATTTATAAAGAAGGGTTTAGGTTTTATTTGTAAAGGAATCTCTTGATGCTCATCTTCGGAGTCTTGGCGAAAGGCTCGGCGACAGTCTCAACTTTAGCAAGTTTGCTGTAAACGGGCAGAACGCGGTTGGCGGCGTTGCGGATCTTCTCGGGAATCTCAGAAATAGCTTCTTCGTCAAGACCTTCTTTCTTGATGCCGTCCTGATCGAGATATACGAGGGCAACCAGTTTGCCGCTGCGGTCTACGACGACGCTCTCGGCTACGAAAGGCTGGTTGTTGATGATGGCCTCGAGCTCTTCGGGATAGATGTTCTGGCCGTTGGGGCCGAGGATCATGCTCTTGCTGCGACCTTTGATGAAGATGTTGCCGTCCTTGTCCATTATGCCGAGGTCGCCGGTGCGCAGGAAGCCGTCTTCAGTGAAGGCATTGGCTGAAGCTTCGGGATTCTTGAAGTAGCCGATGCAGATGTTTTCACCCTTGGCCTGGATCTCGCCGGCGATGTGCTGGGGATCCTCTGAGTCGATACGTACGGTGGCGCAGTCGACGGCCTTTCCGCAAGAACCTGCAACATACTTGGTCCAGTGCTCATAAGCCAGCAGAGGGCAGGCCTCTGTCATGCCATAGCCGACCAGGTAAGGGAATTTGATGCGCTTGAACAGTTTCTCCACCTCAGGGTTGAGGGCTGCGCCGCCCATGATGAACTCCAGCACGTTTCCGCCGAAGGCATTTACAAGACCGTCCTTGACTTTCTTGTAGATGATGTTGTTGATGCCAGGGATCTTGGTGAGAACCTTGACGACAGGCTTGTCGAGAGTGGGTTTCACCTTGCTCTTGTAAATCTTCTCCATCACGAGGGGAACGGTGATGAGCAGGTAGGGCTTCACGTCGGCAAAAGCCTTCATGAGGGTGGCGGGAGTAGGAGCCTTTCCGAGCCAGTAGATGCCTGTGCCGTTGCAGAGAGGATAGATGAACTCGATCACGAGGCCGTACATGTGGGCCATCGGGAGCATCGACACCATCTTGTCGCCAGCCGGAACGTTCCTCTGGCTGTAATCCACGTTGGCGCTGAAGTTACGGTATGTGAGCATGACACCCTTGGGGTCTCCGGTAGAGCCGGAAGTGTAGCTGATGGTCGAGAGGTTGTCCCAGTTGTCGGTAGGGAACACCACATTGTCAGGACCGTAGCCGCCTTTCCACTTTGCCTCGAAGAGGGCGTCCATAGTTGCGTATGTTTCTTTGGTCTTTTCGTCCTTTGCCCAGAGACATCCCCAGGTGTCGACATCGATGGCGATGCGCAAGTCAGGCATCTTGGCGATGTCCATCTTTTTCCATCTGGCCTCGTTGGTAAAGAGGGCGATGCTCTCTGAGTGGTTCACGAGGAATGATGCGCTGTCGGGAGTGAAGTCGGCAAGGAGGGGGACAATGACAGTCTCATAAGTGTTGACAGCCATGTAGACCATGCCCCAGCGGGCGCCGTTGCCGGCAAACAAAGCTATCTTCTCGCCTTTGCGGAAGCCGAGGGCCTCGAATGCGAGATGGAACTTTTCAATCTGAGTCGCCATCTGGCCGTATGAGAAAGATTCTCCGCCGATGGTGTTGAGGGCGACCTTGTCCCAGTGTTTGCGGGTCGCGTCCTGGAGTCTTTGAAGATAATGAGGATATGCCATTTCTTTCTGTTTAGTTCAATTCAAATTTGCGACGGCAAAGGTATCGGTGGATATACTTTTAATAAAATAAATGTGATGAGTAGCCCATATATTTGACAAATTATCTGGTTTAGGGATAAAAACACTATATTTGTGACCAAAATAGGAAAACCGAAAATTCGTCACACCGCCTGGCGATTACAAAAACACAGCATGAAAGCAAACAGTCTGCTTAGTAAGTACAGTAATCAGTTGTGGTACTTCATCCTGATCCCATTGTTTTTTCTTGTCTTCGTCATCATCTACAAACCCTTCCATATTGACGAGAGCATCCTGGGTGATTATCCTGCTATGATTGCTGACCAGAGCGGCCGCTACCAGTTCAATATAGTGATGATAATGTGTATCATCTTCCTGGTCATGGTCCTCTCCCGCACTATGCTCTACATTTTCAGAAAAAAGCTCAGCAGCGACCGCACCAACTATTTCTTCTGGATATCAGGGGAATTTCTGCTGATCGCGCTTTTCACCGCCCTCTATGTGACGCTTATCACCAAAGGTGCGATGACATATTTCAACACGCTGCTGTACTCTTTTATCTATCTGTTCACGGTCCTCATATATCCGTATGCCCTCATTACCCTGATCCAGACTCTCAAGTCGGTCCGCGCGTCGAAGTTCTCGGTAGTCGACGATACCACCAGCCGCATCCGTTTCTACGACGACAAGCATACCTTGAAGTTCGTGATAGCAGCTTCGTCTATCCTCTATATCGAGGCCCAGGAGAATTATGTCCGCATCCAC
>JAFYZI010000179.1 GCA_017548725.1 Bacteroidales bacterium | reverse complement strand
GTACTCTGCAAGGTCGCCCCGAGCTACCATTACCACGTGCAGGATGTGAACAGGGCCGGTGGCATCATGGGCATCCTCGGCGAGCTGGCCAAAGGCGGCTTGCTGCACACCGATGCCAAGAGGGTGGACTACCCCACACTGGCCGACGCCATCGCTGACAACGACATCACAGCCGCAGCCGGTAAGGACGCTACCAGATATGCAGTGGCACATCCCAACGCAGCCAAATATCTCGCGGCTCCGTTCGGAAAGCGCACCGGAGTGCTCGGCGGCTGCGACAAATATTACAAGGAATTCGACATCGACCGCAAGGCCGGCTGTATCCGCAGCATAGAGAATGCGTACATGAAGGACGGCGGTCTGGCAGTGCTCAGCGGCAACATCGCCTTGAACGGCTGCATCGTTAAGACCGCAGGCGTGGACGAAAAGATATTCAAGTTCCGCGGCCCGGCAGTGGTGTTCGAGAGCCAGGAAGACGCAGTGGCCGGCATCCTCGGCGGCAAAGTCAAGAAAGGCGACGTAGTGGTGATCCGCTACGAAGGCCCGAAAGGCGGCCCCGGAATGCAGGAGATGCTCTATCCGACATCGTTCCTGAAGAGCATGCACCTCGGAGCCGAGTGCGCCCTGATAACCGACGGACGCTTCTCCGGCGGCACCAGCGGCCTGTCTATCGGCCACGTCTCTCCGGAAGCTGCCAACAAGGGAGCCATCGCGCTCGTGCATGACGGCGACATGATTGCCATCGACATCCCTGCCAGGAGCATCAATGTCGAGGTGAGCGACGCCGAACTCGCAGAGCGCCGCGCCGCCCTTAAGGAATACAAACCCGCACACAGGGACCGCAAGGTCAGCAAAGCTCTCCAGGCATATTCGATGCTTGCAGGTTCAGCAGATATTGGTGGAGTAAGAATGATTTAGGAAGATATGGAAGAAAAAATGATGACTGGCGCGGAAGCGCTGATTAATACTATAATTGAAGAAAACGTAGACACCATCTTCGGATATCCCGGAGGCAGCATCATCCCGTTCTACGACAAACTTTACGACTACACAGACCGTCTCCGCCACGTTCTCGTACGCCACGAGCAGGGCGCAGTGCATGCCGCAGAAGGCTATGCCAGGGCTACCGGTCAGGTGGGAGTCTGCGTGGCCACCTCCGGCCCCGGCGACACCAACTTCGTGACCGGCATCGCCGATGCCATGATGGACTCGACGCCCATCGTATGCATCACCGCACAGGTGGATGTCGGCAAGCTCGGCACCAACTTCTTCCAGGAGGCCGACATGGTAGGCATCACCACCCCCATAACCAAGTGGAACTACCAGATCTCGCGTGCCGAGGACATTCCCATCGTAGTGCCGCAGGCTTTCCATATCGCCCGCAGCGGCCGACCCGGCCCGGTGCTCATCAGTATCACCAAGAACGCACAGGTCGAGAAGTTCCGCTACCGCTACGATCTCAAGGCCGCTCTCGACCGCATGGTGCAGGTGCCCCGCAGGGACAACCTCGAGAAGCGCGACCTGAACGTGCAGAAGGCTATCGAGCTGCTCAACAACGCCGAGAAGCCCCTGATCATCGCAGGCCAGGGCGTGCTCATCTCAGGAGCAGAAGCCGTGCTGGCAGAATGTGCCAACAAGGGCTGTATCCCGGTGGCATGTACGCTGCTCGGCCGCAGCGCCATGAACTTCCATGACCATTTCTATATCGGAATGGTGGGTATGCACGGCAATATCTCGGCGAACGCCATGACCCAGCAGGCCGATGTGATCCTGGCAGTGGGAATGCGCTTCTCCGACCGCGTCACCGGCAACACCGGCGGCTATGCCCAGAACGCCCAGATAATACATATCGACATCGACAAGACCGAGTTCAACAAGAACGTCCAGGTCGACCTCACCATCCACGGCGACGCCCGCCAGATGCTGGAAGCTATCTGTGACGGACTGGTATACAAAGACCGTGAGAGCTGGAGGCGCTTCGGTTACGAACAGTACGACAAGGAGAAAGAGAACGTCATCGGCCCGATGCTCGCCAGCAAGAAGCTCAACATGGCCCAGGTGGTCGACGCCATCAACAGCCATTACATAGAGAAAGTAAGCCCCAAGAGCTACGGCAGCAACGTGGTGCTCGTGACTGACGTGGGCCAGAACCAGATGTTCGCCGCCCGCTACCTTAAGCTCACCATGAAGACCGGATGGATCACTTCCGGCGGACTGGGCACCATGGGATTCGCACTGCCGGCAGCAATCGGCGCCAAGTGCGGCCGTCCGGACGCCCAGGTGGTGGCAATCGTCGGCGACGGCGGTCTGCAGATGAACATCCAGGAGCTCGGAACCATACTCCAGAACAACATTGACGTGAAGATAGTGCTGCTCAACAACTCGTTCCTCGGAATGGTAAGACAGTGGCAGGACCTCTTCTACGACAAGCGTTTCTCGCACACCATGCTCGTCAATCCGGATTTCAGCAAGATATGCGAGGCATACGAAATCGAATATATGCAGATTTCAAAGCCCGAAGAGCTGGAAGACGCCATCGATCGCATGGCTGCGTCGAAGGGAGCCTTCTTCCTCGAAGCTGTTGTCGACCCGACGGCCAACGTCTATCCGATGATCCCGGGAGGCAAGACATTGAACGACCTTATCATAAGATAACTCACTGACACTATGAAATACAGACTTGAAGCAACTGTAAGCGCGAGGGTGGACATCCTCAACCGTATAACGACTCTTTTCATCCAGAAAGGACTCCCCGTCGAGAGCGTGAACTATCAGGTGATCGACGACCGTCTGGCCAAGGTGGAGCTGATATGCTCCGATGCTGACGACATCCGCATGGACCGCATCATCAACCAGGCCGACAACATGGTGGATATCGCCCAGGTACAGTACATCAGATTGGATAAATAACAAACTTAACAACATAGAAACAAAATGGCAGAAATGAATTTTGGCGGCATCGTAGAGCAGGTTGTTACACGTGCCGAATTCCCCCTGGAAAAAGCAAAAGAAGTATTGGCAAACGAGACCATCGCAGTCCTCGGATATGGCGTCCAGGGCCCCGGACAGAGCCTTAACCTTCGCGACAACGGTTTCAACGTTATAGTTGGACAGCGCAAGGGCGGCAAGAGCTGGGACAAAGCCGTTGCTGACGGCTGGGTACCCGGAGAGACCCTTTTTGAAATCGAAGAGGCTTGCAAGAAAGCCACTATCATAGAGTTCCTGCTTTCTGACGCAGGTCAGATCAGCGCATGGCCCACTGTGAAGAAGCACCTCACAGCCGGCAAGGCCCTCTACTTCTCACACGGATTCGCCATCACCTATCAGGAGCGTACCGGCATCATCCCTCCGAAGGATGTAGACGTAATCATGTGCGCCCCCAAGGGTTCAGGCACTTCACTCCGCCGTCTCTTCCTGCAGGGCAGGGGCATCAACTCTTCATACGCCATCTTCCAGGACGCTACCGGAAAGGCTTATGACCGCACCATCGCCCTCGGCGTAGGTATCGGCAGCGGCTACCTCTTCGAAACTACCTTCAAGAGAGAGACCTACAGCGACCTCACCGGCGAGCGTGGAACCCTCATGGGTGCCATCCAGGGCATCTTCGCAGCTCAGTACGACACTCTGCGCGCCCATGGCCACACTCCTTCAGAGGCTTTCAACGAGACTGTAGAAGAGCTCTCTCAGAGTCTTCTCCCGCTGGTTGCCGAGAACGGTATGGACTGGATGTACGCCAACTGCTCGACTACCGCTCAGCGCGGCGCCCTCGACTGGTGGAAGCGCTTCCGCGATGCTACCAAACCTGTTTTCGAGTCTCTCTATGAGAGCGTGGCAACAGGCAACGAGGCTCAGATTTCTATCGATTCAAACAGCAAGCCCGACTACCGCGAAGGCCTTGAGAAAGAGCTCAAGGAGATGCGCGAGAGCGAGATGTGGCAGGCCGGCAAGGCTGTACGCGCCCTTCGTCCCGAAAATAATTAATTCTTTATACCATGGTTAATCTTGATTGGAAAAACATAGGCTTCGGCTACGTAAAGACGAAGTATAATATCCGCTGCGAATACCACGAAGGCCAGTGGGGCGAGCCGTACCTCACTGCGCACGAATACATTCCCATGCATATTGCAGCAACTTCGCTGCACTATGGCCAGGAAGTGTTCGAAGGCGCCAAGGTTTTCCGTGGAGTAGACGGCAAGGCACGCCTCTTCAGGATCGAGGAGAATGCAAGGCGAATGAAGGCTTCTGCAGAGTATCTGCTGATGGCCGCTCCGCCGGAGGATCTGTTCATCGAGATGACCGAGAAGGTTGTCCGTGCCAACGCCGAGTATCTGCCGCCTTACGGCACTGATGCATCGCTGTACGTTCGTCCGCTGCTTATCGGTACTACTGCCGAGGTGGGCGTTAAGACGGCTCTCGACTATATGTTCCTGATTTTCGTCACCCCTGTGGGCCCGTACTTCAAGAACGGATTCGCTCCGATCGACGTGGTTCTCGAAAAGCTCCATGACCGTGCGGCTCCGCGCGGCACAGGCCAGGCCAAGGTGGGCGGAAACTACGCTGCCAGCATCCAGGCTGGCGCCTTCGCCCATGAGAGAGGCTTCTCAAACGAGCTCTATCTGGACGCTGCCGAGCAGAAGTATATCGACGAGTTCGGCGCCGCCAACTTCTTCGCCATCAAGGATGCTACCTACATCACTCCTCTGTCTAGGTCAGTGCTCGGCTCCATCACCAACAAGAGTCTGCGCGTCCTCGCTGACGACCTGGGCCTGAAGGTGGAGGACCGTCCGATCGAGTACGAGAAGGAGATCGCTACTTTCGACGAGGTTGGCGCATGCGGTACTGCTGCCGTTATCTCACCGGTAGGTCGTCTGTACGACCCCAACAAGGACAAATGGTACGAGTACGACGCTCCCGGCAAGTACAGCACCATGATGTACCATGCTCTCCAGGATATCCAGTACGGCCGTGCCGAGGATAAGCATGGCTGGGTAAGGATTATCGAAGGAATCTAAAGAGTATTGTCGAAAAACTCGCAGGGCGAGGCCGCTAGCTTCCGGGCGATGTCCTTGACAGGCTCGGTGAAAGCGGCGCTAGAATAGAATTTGCAGCAAGGCGTGTCAGTGTGACGCGCCTTCGCTGTATACAGACGCTTCGCCTGACGGGCTACGGCGGGGGCGGGGTTGACGATCCTGGCGCGGTCTTCCACAATCTTCTTGATGGTATCTTCGAGGAAGGGGTAGTGGGTGCAGCCCAGCACGATGTGGTCGGCACCCTCGGCGAGCATCGGGTCGATGTAGCTGCGCAGCAGGCCTTCCACCTCCGGCGAGTCGAAATCGGCCCGCTCCACAGCCTCCACGAGGCCTTCGCCTATTCGTTCTATTACTTCGACGTCACCTTTGAAAGTGGCAAGTGTCTTGAGGTAGAGCGGCCCTTTGAGAGTGCCGGCGGTGGCAAGTACGCCCACCACTCCGCTCTGCGAATGCAGGATGGCCGGCTTGATGGCAGGCTCCATGCCCACGAAGGGCAGGTCGTAGCGCTCTCTGAGATCTTTGATGGCGGCGGCGGTGGCAGTATTGCAGGCCACCACTATTATGTCGGCCCCTTTATCTATGAGGAAATCAGTGAGCTGACGGCTGCGCGCCTTGATGAATTCGGCTTCCTTGGGGCCGTAGGGACAGTTGCGGCTGTCGCTGAAATAGACATAGTCCTCGCCTGGCATGAGCCGGACGAGCTCCTTGAAGACGGAAAGACCGCCGATGCCGGAATCGAATATGCCTATCATATCAAAACAAATTTATGCAATTTTTCAATATCTTTGCGCCCAGTCAAACAGTGTTATGGCAATAATCAGAGAACTCAGGGGTTTTACACCCAAGATCGGCAAGAACTGCTTCATTGCAGAAAATGCATCGATAATAGGTGACGTGACGATGGGAGACGACTGCAGCATCTGGTATTCTGTTGTGCTCCGCGGCGACGTCAATACGATAAAGATAGGGGACAGGGTCAATATTCAGGACGGGGCCGTGCTCCATACTCTCTATAACCGTTCTGTCGTGGAGATCGGCAACGACGTGTCGGTAGGGCACAATGCCGTCATCCATGGAGCAAAGGTGGGCAACAACGTGCTGGTGGGCATGGGCGCCATCCTGATGGACAACGCCGTCATTCCTGACAACACCATCATAGCCGCAGGTGCTGTTGTGCTCAGCAACGAGGTGCTTGAACCCGGCATCTATGCAGGCGTTCCGGCCAAGAAGGTGAAAGACGCCAGCGAGGCCATCGCCGCAGCCGCACACAAGAACGCCCAGGGCTATCTTCTCTACAAGACCTG
>JAFYZI010000178.1 GCA_017548725.1 Bacteroidales bacterium | reverse complement strand
GACAGGGGGTCAGAAAGTCCCTTCGCCCGCACGAAAAAAGCCGACCCGGAAAAGGGCGGCATCAGCCGCCGTGGCGGAGTGTGCGAGTGTCCGAAGGACAGGAACCACGGAGTCACCCGCTTTCAGCGAAGCGGAAAGCGGCATATGCCCCTGAGCTGGGGCTCCGCGAAGCGGTGGGGGAAGAAAGCACAAAAGGAGCCGGTATCTCCGGCTCCTTTTGTGCGGGCGAAGGGACTTTCTGACCCCCTGTCGCTCCGCGACATCCCCCAAGGGGGAATATGCCGGAACCTGCTGCGCAGAACCCGGGTGACTCCGTGGCTCCTGTCCTCCGGACACTCGCACACTCCGCCACGGCGGCTGATGCCGCCCTTTTTCCGCCGCAACTGCGCGTGTTTGAAGAAAAAGTGTACCTTTACATTATACAAATTGAATTGCTGCTATGGTTCCTACGAGTTCTATCATAATGATGGCGGTGAATGCGATTCTCGGCATTGCCGTCCCGGTGTGTCTGGCGTGGTATCTGGTGCGGAAGCATCAGGCGAAGTTGTCGACAATTCTGATCGGCGCAGGCACCTTCATAGTATTTGCGCTGGTGCTGGAAAGCATCATGCACCAGATTGTGCTGAAAGGCCCTTACGGACCGTCCATTACGGGCAATACGCTCCTGTTTGCCCTTTACGGCGGGCTGGCCGCGGGCATCTTCGAGGAGACCGGCCGTTTCCTTGCCATGAAGTTCCTGATGAAGAAGGAACCGACGACTCCGCTCCCCGGCATTGCATACGGCGCAGGCCACGGAGGCGCCGAGATGCTCATCATATTCGGTTTCACCATGATTTCCAGTCTGGTAATGGCAATAATGATCAATACCGGGCAGACAGATTCTCTGTTCGCGCAGGCTCCGGAGGATGCTGCCGCTCTGTTGCAGACTCAGCTGGATTCGCTTCAGAATTCGACAGCAGGTTCGTATCTCATCGGACTGTGGGAGCGCATCTCTGCCCTTATTCTCCAGCTGTCTCTCTCCATCCTGGTATGGGCTGCTGTCCGTAAAGGCGGCAAATGGCTGTGGCTCTTCCCGGCCGCCATCCTGCTGCACGCCCTTGTCGACGGCCTGGCAGTGTTGCTTCAGAATTCAGTCGGAATGGTAGCGCTGGAACTGATCGTCTTTGCAGAAGCCATCGTCACTGCCGCAATAGCATACGCAGTCGCCAAGAAAATCTAGCCGGAATCGCGCCGGGTATTACTCGAAGGGTATAACTGCTACTGATTCTTGAGGACTTTGCCGTCCTTGTCCTTGAAATCCTGGCAGATGATAATGATGAGGTCGACTAAGGTCCAGATTCCTAAGCCGCCCAAAGTAATTAGCATCAGGATGCCCGTGCCGATCTTTCCTACATAGAAGCGGTGTGCTCCGAATGCGCCGAAAAAGATGCAAAGGAGAAGAGCCGCTACCCAGCTTCTCTCGCTGATATTGTTGTCGAGTATTTCCATAATATAAAGCAGGTATTGTAGAATTACCTGTGGGTATTTCCGGGGTAGGCTTCGAGGGCTTTGGCGAGCACGACGAGGGCCTGCTTGAGGTCGTCCTTCTTGAGGACGTAGGCGATGCGGACCTCGTTGCGGCCGAGGCCGAGGGTGGTGTAGAAGCCGCTGGCCGGAGCCATCATGACTGTAGCGCCTTCGTAGGTGAAGTCGGTGAGGCACCATGCGCAGAACTTTTCTGCGTCATCCACCGGCAGCTTGGCCACGGTGTAGAAGGCACCCATGGGGATGGGGGAGTAGACTCCCGGAATCTTGTTGAGGCCGTCGATGAGGCAGTTGCGCCTTTCAACATACTCCTCGTAGGTGTTGATAGTGTACTCTTCGGGAGCGTCCAGCGAAGCCTCGGCGGCAATCTGGCCGATGAGCGGGGGGCTCAGCCTGGCCTGGCAGAACTTCATGACAGCCTTGCGCAGTTCCTTGTTCTTGGTGATCAGCGCGCCGATGCGGATGCCGCACTCGGAGTAGCGCTTTGAAACGGAGTCGATGAGCACCACGTTCTGCTCGATGCCTTCCAGATGGCAGGCGCTGATGTACGGAGAGTTGGTGTAGATGAACTCGCGGTATACCTCGTCGCTGAAGAGGTAGAGGTCGTATTTCTTTACAAGGTCGCGGATCTGGTTCATCTCAGCCCTAGAATAGAGGTAACCGGTGGGGTTGTTGGGGTTGCAGATCAGGATGGCCTTGGTGCGCTCGTTGATGAGCTCCTCGAACTTGTCGACCTTCGGCAGGCAGAAACCCTCGTCGATGGTGGTGACGACGGTGCGGATTACTGCGCCGGCCGAGATTGCGAAAGCCATGTAGTTGGCGTATGCAGGCTCCGGAACGATGATCTCGTCGCCGGGGTTGAGGCACGACATGAAAGCGAAGAGTACAGCCTCGCTACCGCCGGTGGTGATGATGATGTCGTCGGGGTCGAGGTTGATGTTGAACTTCTTGTAATAGCCCACAAGCTTCTCGCGGTAGCTGCGGTAGCCCTGGCTGGGGCTGTACTCCAGCACCTTGCGGTCGATGTTGCGGATAGCCTGGATCGCGACCTCGGGAGTCGGAAGGTCCGGCTGGCCGATGTTGAGGTGATAGACTTTCGTGCCTTTTGCCTTGGCCTGCTCGGCCAGAGGGGCAAGTTTGCGAATCGGGGATTCGGGCATCCTTTTGCCGCGGTTGGAGATAGTAGGCATTTGTTATGGTTATGTATGTTAGTGGCAGCAAAGATAATTATTTTGATTAACTTTAAAGGTTTTTAAAACAAACCGCCATGAGGAAAACATTCAAACTGACAATAATGATTTGCCTTTGTGCCCTTGCTGTCGCCTGTGCTCCCAAGGAGCCGGCCAAATATCTTGCTCTCGCATTCGACGACGGCCCCAACCTGACCACCGAGTCGGCATTGCTCGACGTCCTTGCCAAACATAAAGTTCCCGCCACGTTCTTTCTGATCGGCAGCAACATCAACGACGATTCCGCCGAGAACATGAAGCGCGCCGTAAAGCAGGGCTGCGAGCTTGGCAACCACTCCTTCACCCATCCCATGATGACCCGCATGGACGAAGCCCAGGTAAAGGAAGAGGTCGAGGCTACCTCCCAGATGATAGAGAAAATCACTGGCCAGCGGCCCAAGTTCTTCCGCCCGCCGTACATCAATGTCAAGCCTGACATGTACGACTGGATAGACCTTACCTTCATCTGCGGCAAGGGCTGCGAGGACTGGGTTGCCACCGTCGGCAAGGAGGCCCGCTTCGAGGGCATCATCGCCAACGCCGAGCCGGGAGCTATATACCTGCTGCACGACTTCGAGGGCAATGAAGCCACTGTCGAGGCCCTCGATGACGCCATTCCGGTGCTGAAAGAGCAGGGTTACACTTTTGTTACATTATCCCAACTGTTTGAAAAACAGAAATGTACGCCGGACGGCCACACAATGTACACAGTAGTGCCGGACGGTAGGAAAAAGTAAGGCAGATGCGTCGCCTCTGGGAGCTTTTCTGGATATTTTTCAAGATCGGCGCCTTCACTCTGGGCAGCGGCTATGCCATCGTGCCCGTCATCGAGCATGAGATAGTAGACCGCCGCAAATGGTTCGACCTTGAGGATTTCCGCGACCAGTTCACGCTGGCACAGTCCGTGCCCGGCCCGTTCTCGCTGAACACAGCCGTCTTCGTGGGCTATCGCATGAAAGGTTTCTGGGGCGCCTTCTTCGCCGTAGCGGGGCTTGTGGTCCCCACTTTCGCCATAATGCTGGTGGTTGCCATCTTCCTGTCCGGCATCCGCGACAACGAGATTGTGGCTGCGGCTTTCAAAGGCCTGCGTCCCTGCGTGGTCGGCCTCATCGCAGTGCCCTGCGTCAAGATGCTCATCAAGATGAATGTGTGGCAGATGCTGATGGGCTTTGCAGTCCTCGGCCTTATCTGCTTCACCGGGATTTCTCCGATCTATATGCTGATATTCGGTGCAGTGCTGGGCGTAGTGCTCTGCTGCGCTAAAAACAAGGAGGAGCTGACGCGATGATCTACTGGCAGCTTTTCCTTTCGTAT
The DNA here is from genome assembly GCA_017548725.1 of Bacteroidales bacterium. Classification (GTDB taxonomy): domain Bacteria; phylum Bacteroidota; class Bacteroidia; order Bacteroidales; family UBA932; genus Equibacterium. Next base: position 47 of record JAFYZI010000178.1, on the reverse strand, counting down.
TTGTAGATAGGCTTCTTCGGCTTCGGCGGGGGATACGCCATGATAAG
>JAFYZI010000177.1 GCA_017548725.1 Bacteroidales bacterium | reverse complement strand
CGAGGTATAAACCTTCCGGAACTTCAACAATAAAGGGTGGCTGAAAACTCAGTCACCCTTTCTATTTGCTCCGCTTGTTCTGCGCGAGCCCATCCAAGGGCTAGCCCATTTTCCATATAATAATATTAAAAATATACAGAAATATCTGTATTTACATAATATAATATGTAATACAAAGATAGGAAATAAATATCAATCCACAACTATTCCCACTCGATCGTTGCGGGGGGTTTGGAGCTGATGTCGTAGACTACGCGGTTGACGCCTTTGACGCGGTTGATGATTTCGTTGGAGATTTTGGCGAGGAAGTCGTAAGGGAGGTGGGCCCAGTCGGCGGTCATGCCGTCGACGGACTCTACGGCGCGCAGTGAAACGACGCTCTCGTATGTGCGCTCGTCGCCCATCACACCCACGGAGCGGACGGGCAGCAGCATCGCGCCGGCCTGCCATACCTTGTCGTAAAGGTGATTCTCGCGCAGGCCGCGGATGAAGATGTCATCGACATCCTGCAAGATGCGGACTTTCTCAGGGGTGACGTCCGACAGGATGCGGATTGCCAGGCCGGGACCCGGGAAAGGATGTCTGCCGAGCAGCTCCTGCCGCATCTGCAGCTGGCGGCCCACCTTGCGGACCTCATCCTTGAAGAGCAGCCTCAGCGGCTCCACGAGCTTCAGCTGCATGTATGCCGGAAGGCCTCCGACATTGTGGTGAGACTTTATGGTGACGCTCGGTCCCTTGACCGAAGACGATTCGATAACGTCGGGATAAATCGTGCCCTGGGCCAGCCATTTTGCATCCTTTACCAGCGCCGCCTCGGCATCGAAGACATCGATGAAAGTCTTGCCGATGGCCTTGCGCTTCGCCTCCGGATCGCTGACGCCGGCCAGCACCTTGTAGAAACGCTCCTTGGCATCCACTCCCTTCACGTTCAGACCCATGTCATGGTAAGACTCCAGCACCGAAGCGAACTCGTTCTTGCGCAGCAGGCCGTTGTCCACGAAGATGCAGTGCAGGTTGCTGCCGATGGCCCTGTGGAGCAGCATCGCAGCCACAGATGAATCCACGCCGCCGGACAGGCCGAGGATCACCTTGTCGTCCCCCAGCTTCTCTTTCAGCTCGCGCACCGTTGTGTCCACGAACGAAGCCGCAGTCCATCCCTGGTCGCAGCCGCAGATATCCACCACGAAATTGCGCAGGATGGCAAGGCCGTCCACTGAATGATGCACCTCCGGATGGAACTGGATGGCATAAGTCTCTTCACCTGCAATCTTGTAACCCGCATACTTGACATTCTCGGTCGAGCAGATGCAGTGGTAATTGTCCGGAACGCTCTCGATAGTGTCGCCGTGGCTCATCCACACCTGTGAGCCGTCGCCCACGCCGCGCATCAGCTTGCTGCTGCGGTCGATATACTGCAGGTTGGCTCGGCCGTACTCGCGGATCTTCGACTGCTGCACCTTTCCGCCGCCCCACTTGGCAAGATACTGCGCGCCGTAGCAGATGGCCAGCAGCGGCAGCTTACCTTTGACGGCAGCCAGGTCCGGCACCGGAGCGTCCGCCGCATTGCAGGAATACGGGCTGCCGGAGAAAATCACTCCCTTGACGTCGGGCGTCAGCTCGGGGAGCTTGTTGAAAGGGTGGATTTCGCAGTAGGTGTCCAGCTCCCTCACCTTGCGGGCGATAAGCTGGGTGTATTGCGAACCGAAGTCAAGGATGATGATGGTATCCATCTGGGGTGCGTTGAAGATTTATTTCAGTTTGCGGTTCTTGTAAGATTCGATGCAGCTCGGGATAATCCTCTTGTAAGTCTCGCTGGTGAACAGCGGAGAAGAGATTATGAAGTCTGCAGAAGAACGGTTCGAAGCATAGGGCACGTTGTAGAGCGATGCGAGCCTGCTGAGACCCAGCACGTCGTTCTGGTGACCCTGAACGATGAGGTTGTCGCAGAAGAACACAAGCATGTCGAGCTTGCCTTCGGCAATCATGGCGCCGACTTCAGCGTCGCCGCCGAGCGGGCCGCTGAGCAGGCAGTTCACCTCCGGGCACTCGTCGCCGAGACGCTCCTGGAGAGCCTTCTTCATCAGTTTGCCGGTAGTGCCGGTGCAGTAAAGAGTACAATGCTTGATAGTTTCAGCATTGTATTTCACCCACGCGATCAATTCCTCCTTGCGGGAGTCGTGGGCCACAAATCCTATATTTTTAATCATTGTCCAAAAAGTTTTAATCAAGACCGCAGATGTCGGCCAGATAGGCCCTGAGGTCCTGCCATTTGTAATAAGGACCGTCAAAGGGGGCCAGAGCCGGGATGATTGTCTCCTTCTCGTTGCGGAGCATCTTCACCAGCACGTCTCCCTGACGGTTTTTGTAAAATATCATCTGGAAGTTCGAACCCATCGGCAGATATTCGTAGACGGGCCATTCCTTCCATGAGTCGGCGAGAGCGGGAGTAGTGTCGTAGCCCTCAACCTTGATGGTGCCGAGCAGCGGGCCGATGCCCGAGTCGTGACCGAAACGCAGGTCGGCACATTTGGTGCTGCCGGCCTTCAGCGCCTCGTCGGCTTTCACGATGAAATCTGTCAGCAGCGGCACTCCGGTGATGGTGTTGTTCACATCGCCGGTCTCCTTGCTGCGGTGAAACCAGAAGGTACACTGCGCATTCCATATCTTGCCGAAGACAGCCACTTCTTCGTCCGTGAAATGAGAGAACGGATCCACATCTATGTCGAGGCATTTGGCGATAGAGCTCTCCTCGAGAAGCTGATAGAGGAAATATGCAAGCGGCTCGTCGTCTCCCAGCTCCTGCTGCACCTTACGGCCGTCCTTGAATATCTTGCTGCCGAGCTTCATCCCGTCAGTCAGCTCGAAAAGCATCTTCTCCAGATTCACGTCGCAGATTGAATCCAGCGGGTCGGAGATGGAAGAAGGCACCGAGCGGGCCAGATAATCTTTGTACTTGTCGCCGCTGTAGAGCTGCACTTTGAGGTCAGGCTCATTACCCTTCAGCACGCTCACGAAATTGAAGGCACTCTGCAGCACGCGGTGCACAGGGGTTGAGACCACCAGCACATCCTTGCGGCCGGGCTGCCTGAAGACCTTCTTCACCCTCTTGTACATACGCGAGCTGATGCCCTGATGCTCGCGGCTGCCCACCTGCGTGAGGATGCCGTCCTGACCTGCGTGCGCTTCCCTCATTGCATGGAGGTCGCTCCTCAGCGCCTCGCCCTCGGAGGTCAGGAAATTCTTGTCGTGCAGAACGTCCATCATGTCGACGGTGTGGGTATACCTTGACGAACCGATCAGATAGCGGCTGCCATGGCGGCCGTAATGGCTCACATAGAAGGGGGTGTAGCCCTTGGGAGCCTTAGTGTCGGAGTATTTCGGGACAGGGTAAGGATGATAGTTGCCTGCAGCGTTGTAGCGGTCAGCCTTGATGACGTCGAGATAAGGGTCTTTGGCTGAAGTCGTCAGGACTATGAGGGCCGCCAGCGTTGTCAGCAGTATGACGAATCTTTTCATAGTTCTCTAAGAAATACGCCGCAAAGATAATAATTTAGCTTAATTTTGAGGCATGAAAGAGTCTGCAAGCGAGTATGTTTACAAGTTGCGCATGAAGGTGCGCGACTACGAATGCGACATCGAAGGAGTCGTCAACAACGCCAATTACCAGCACTATCTCGAAGTGGCCAGGCACGAATACCTGAGGACCATCGGGATCGATTTCCTCGAGTGCACGGCCAATGATTATATCTTCATGGTGAGCCGCATAGAGATGCGCTTCAAGACTCCGCTTCACGGCGGCGAGGAGTTCGACGTGGGCCTCAATTTCAAACGTGAGGGTGTGCGGTACATCTTCCTCCAGGACATCCTGAGGGCTTCAGACGGCAAGACCGTGGTGAACGCAGAAGTAGAATGCATCGCCCTGCACGAGGGCCGCATCGCAAAGGAGACTCCTTATGACGCAAAACTGTCAGATGCTCTCGGGACGCTGGCCTGAGATGATCAGTTCTGACAGCGGATCTTCGAT
>JAFYZI010000176.1 GCA_017548725.1 Bacteroidales bacterium | reverse complement strand
TCCGAGTGAATAACGGGCACCGACCCTGATGTCGTGCTCCAGGAACAGTAAAGGCATCCGCACGTCTGCATACAGAGAGATCCTCCTGCTTATGAAGGCTTCTGCCTGTATCACCGGAAATGCTCCCGCAACGAAAGTCTTCCCGCTGCTGCCGTCTATGTCCACGACGCCTGTCAACCCCGCTCCCAGATACATATTTATAGAATGGTCCTTGTTGCCGTATGTCCGCAACAATAAAGACAGGTCGCAGTGCGCCGACGAAGGATTGTAGCCGAAGTCCGCCTGGGCCAGAGCCATTTTCATCTGCTTCCCTGCCATGACGGCAAAGCCGGCCCGTCCGGCGCCGGCAACCGCGGGTGAAGCGATTTCACCTTTGACGCCGACCACAGTCTGCGACTTTGCGTCTCTGACAAATAGGAACATCGACAGCAGCGTGCAGATAATCGTTAAGACCAGTCTGTCCATATCTTGAATAAGTGTGTTAAAGGATGTATACCAGTGAAACCATGACATTGTTCGGCCATAAGAAAAACTTGCTGCCCTGGTCGACTATCTTTCCGCAGTAAGGGCATGAGTATGCTTTATACACGGCAGCTCCGGCCCAGGCACTCGCTCCGAATTCTATGTTGAACGACTTGTGCAGCATCAGGGTGTAACCAAGAGATAGCCCCAGTCCGTACGCATCCCCTTCTTCGGCATGCTGTATCAGCCAGCCTCCCCTGTTGTATTCCTGATACTGAAGCTGGAGTCCGGCCCACCATCCGGAGTAGATGTGCCACGGCCAGTACCGCAAACCAGCATACATACACTTCTTCCTGTTCTCGAACTGCTTGTCTTCATTCCCGTAATGAAAAGTCCACGGGTTGTACCTCACTCCGGCATTAAAAGAATAATGCTGAGCGACAGCCACGCTGCTTTCCACATTCAGCGTACCCATATTGAGATAGTCCACGACGTTAGTAGCTATGGACCAGCGCTGGGCGAATGCTTCACCCTGGGACAGCTGCAGCACGAAAAGTATGGCCACAGACAGAGAAACAAGACCTCTTTTCATATCAGTTGATTGCATATCCGGGGGACATGCCGGCCGGTATCATTATGTCGGGCACGGGCGCCTGGACCACCTGATGTTCGTCGCGGCGCACTTTCATCCTGGTCGCCGACACTTCTGTATAATACCTGTCCTCGCCGTCTGAATTCTGGTAGCGGGCATTCCTTATCTTTCCTACCACATGCACCAGCACGCCTTTCTTCAGCAACTTGAAATCATCTGTATTCCTGGACGCCCATACAGACACGTTGTGCCACGTCGTCTCTTCTTTTAGTACGCCGCTGCGGTCTTTGAACGTCTCGTTCGTAGCAATGGAGAACTTCGCCACCTGCGATTCTCCGCAAATCATGATCTTCGGGTTCTGGCCGATCCGGCCCAGAAGCTCCACTCTGTTGATTGAATTTTCCATAATGCTTTTTGTTTTATGTCCGAGGGCAAAGGAAAGCAGTCGATTTCGAGCTAACCATACTCTAAACATTTATATACGTTTAATTTCACCGCGGAAAATTCAGAATCGCGTACCTTTTTCTGTCATCAGAAAAATCGCTCGGACGGGTATAGGAAAGTCATCCGCTAATAGATAGCTTTGAGTTAAAGCGAAAAGAAAAAGAAGAACTATGGGAACCTACTGTCTAGAATGTGGAGCTGCCATCTTGGGGCGCTGCGACAAGAAATTCTGCTGCGACATGTGCCGCAATATCTACCACAACAGGCTCTATCGTGAAGAGAGACGCCAGATAACACACATAAACAAGCGTCTGGCCGCCAACAGGAGGATATTGGAGAACCTTTATTCTGCCGGCGTCAAGAAAGTGTCCAGGAACTTGCTGGAGGATGTGAAGTTCGACTTTGACTGCTACACTTCTTCCTCCACAAACCATCTGGGCAAGACAACCTACCGATGCTATGAATTCAAATATTCTTCAGATTCGCATAAAAACGTCAAGATTGAAAAAGACTGACGGGGCAGTTTTTTTACTACATTTGGTCAGTCGTTAAAACTTTTTTACATGAACGAAAATCCTTTGCTTGCCCCTTCGGGAAATCCATTCGGAGCGCCGGCTTTTGACAGAATTGAAAACAGTCATTACGTTCCTGCATTTGAAGCAGCACTGGCTGAGGCGAAATCTGAGGTTGACGCTATTATTGAAAATGAAGCTGAGCCGGATTTTGAAAACACAGTGCTCGCACTGGAGCTCTGCGGGAAGAAACTGGCTGCAGTGGAGGAGATTTTCTTCAACCTCAACGAGGCTTGCACAGATGCCGAAATGCAGCAGATTGCAGAAGACATGGCCCCTAAACTGACGGAATTCAGCATGTACGTTTCGCTGAACGAAATACTGTTCGCCAAGATCAAGGCAGTTTATGAGAAAAGGGACAGCCTGGGGTTGAACAAAGAGGACATGCGCCTGCTCACCGAGACCTATAAATCTTATGCCCGTAACGGAGCAAATCTTTCCAAGGAAGACAAGCTGGTATTCGGAAAGATCTCTGAAGAGCTCTCGGTGGCTTCCCTGAAATTCGGGAAGAATGTGCTGGGCGCAACAAATGCCTTCACCCTCGACCTGACTGACGAGGAAGAGCTGGCCGGCCTGCCGGACTTCGTGAAGGAAGCAGCAGCTGCAGAAGCTGCCTCCCGCGGCAAGGAAGGCTGGATATTCACCCTCGACCGCCCTTCATTCATGCCGTTCATGCAGTATAGCACCCGAGGGGATCTGCGCCAGAAACTTTGGATGGCGTACAACTCCCGCTGCATAGCCGACGACTTCGACAACGACGCCAACGTCCATCAGATTGTGGATCTGCACACCCGCAGCGCAAAGATGCTGGGCTACGGCACTTATGCCGACTACGCCACTGAAGACCGCATGGCAAAGGCCAAGGAGACCGTGAACGCCTTCGTCGCCGACATGATGGCCAGATGCCTGCCTTTCGCCCGCAAAGATGTTGCTGACCTGCAGACCTATGCCGAGGCTAACGGGTTCGAGGGCCAGCTGATGCCGTGGGATTTCAGCTTCTGGAGCGAG
>JAFYZI010000175.1 GCA_017548725.1 Bacteroidales bacterium | reverse complement strand
ATTTTACTCCGGGATCCTCGGCGGCCTTGTTGATGGCACGCACTGCAGTGAGCAGAGGCATTCCGTCTTCCATTGACAAGTTGGAGATGTTCTGGATAGAAAAGTCGCTCTGCCCGCGCTCGCTGATAGGAGTGGAGAAGTCGATCTTAAGAATTGACTGAGGGGGGACAATCGCTGTCTTTGAAGAACCGCCGGCTATGGCGGCACCTAAGCTGCCCATCATGATGAAGAAAAAGAGCCCGAAAGCTACGAGACATGCCAGAAGGGCGGCCAGGAAGATTTTCCAAAAGTTGTTCATTTGTACTATTGATTATAATTGGCTGCAAAATTAATCATTTTCTTTATTTTTGCCCTTGATTATAGATAACAGGCTACAATATGGCACAAAAACCTTCCATACCCAAGGGTACACGCGATTTCGGCCCGGTCGAGATGGCCCGTCGCAATTATATATTCTCAACCATCAGCGATGTCTTCCATCTGTTCGGCTATGCGCAGATAGAGACTCCCGCCATGGAGAATCTCAGCACCCTGCTGGGCAAGTATGGCGACGAAGGCGACAAGCTGCTGTTCAAGATCCTGAACTCCGGCGACGCTTTCGCAGGTGTGACCCCGGAAATGCTGGACAACAGCAACGCAGTGGCCATGAAGGTTTGCGAGAAGGGTCTGCGCTATGACCTGACCGTGCCGTTCGCCCGTTTCGTGGTGCAGCACCAGAACGACATCCATTTCCCGTTCAAGCGCTACCAGATACAGCCGGTATGGCGCGCTGACCGTCCGCAGAAGGGCCGCTACCGCGAGTTCTACCAGTGCGACGTCGACGTGGTGGGCAGCCAGTCGCTGCTCTATGAGCTGGAGCTGGTGCAGATAGTGGACCTCGTGTTCGCGAAGCTGGGCATCAATGTCTGCATCAAGATTAACAACCGCAAGCTTCTGGCCGGCCTCGCAGAGGTGGCCGGGGCTGCCGACAAGATGGTCGATATCACGGTTGCTATCGACAAGATAGACAAGATAGGTCTCGATGCAGTGAAGGAAGAGCTCCGGGAGAAGGGCCTCAGCGAGGAAGCCATCGCCATAATCGAGCCGGTGCTGCTCCTGCAGGGCGACAACGAAGCCAAGATAGAGCAGATGAGCCGCATCCTTGCTTCTTCTGAGGTAGGGATGAAGGGCATCGCGGAGATCCGCGAACTGTTCAGCCTCATCGCTTCCGCCGGCATCCGCCAGAAGGTGGAGCTCGATCTGTCGCTGGCCCGCGGCCTGAACTACTACACCGGAGCAATCTTCGAGGTGAAGGCGCTTGACTACGAGATAGGCAGCATCTGCGGTGGCGGCCGCTACGACGACCTGACCGGCATCTTCGGCCTGAAGAACGTTTCGGGAGTGGGAATCTCCTTCGGGGCCGACCGTATCTACGACGTGCTGCTTGGTCTCGACAAGTATCCCGCTGCGCTGGGAAGCGCTCCGGATGTGCTCTTTGCCAATATGGGCAGGGAGGCTGTGAATTACGTGATGCCTGTATGCGCAGCGCTGCGCGAGAGGGGCTTCTCGGTAGTGGTCTTCCCGGATGAGAGCAAGCTGGGCAAGCAGTTCGACTACGCCACCCGCAGCGGCATCCCGTTCATATCGATAAATGCCGACAGTGAAGCCGCCGCCGGCACTGTCAATCTCAAGAACCTCGCAGAGGGAAAGCAGCAGACATTCGCCCGTGACGATGTCGACGCTATGGTAGCCTTCCTGCGCGGATAGCTTTCAGTTTCAGTCCATAGGATAGCGGATGCCCCATTCCTTGCGCAGGGCGTCCATCTGCTTCATTATGTCCAGAGTCTCCTGGTGCGGCATGAACGGTGATTCTATGAGGCCTTTCTCTATTGCATCTCTGGAGGCGAACACCTGGTGCTCGTAGCCTGTCACCTGGTCTGCCGGGGGCAGGAACTCGGCCGTCTTCTTGTAGTTGTGCCAAACGGTGACCCTCTCAGGGCAGTTGATGTTCTCCACTACGATATACCCGGTGCTGCCGCAGATCTGGCCTTCGCGGTTGCTGAGACCTCCGGCGCTGGCCTGGAGGTTTGCCACGCGGCCGTCCTTGTAGGTGAGGATTATGTGGTTGTGACGGTCGGTGCCGGTGCTGAAACGGGTGCACGACGATACGCAAGATGCGAAGTCCGCCCCGAAATACATCCTCGCGAAGTTGATGCTGTACACTCCGAGGTCCAGCAGCGCTCCGCCGCAGAGTTCGGGACGCAGGATGCGCTCCTTATGGTCCATGTAATAGCAGAGGCTGGCGTTGAGAATCCGTGGCTCGCCTATTTCGCCGGCGTCGAGCAGCTCCTTCACCTTCAGCGAGAGCGGCATGTACCTAGTCCAGATGGCCTCTGTGATGAAGATGCCTTTCTTGTGGGCCAGGTCCAGGATTTCTTCGGCCTCGCGGGCATTGGCCATGAAGGCCTTCTCGCAGAGAACGGGCTTGCCTGCCTCAAGGGCCAGCTTGGAATGAGCATAGTGGTGCGAATGGGGCGTGGCGATGTACACCAGCTCGACTTCGGGGTCGTCCACAAGTTCCTTGTAGGAGCCGTACGCCTTCTCGAAACCGTATGTCTGCGCGAAGCCGCGGGCCTTGACTATGTCGCGTGAAGCAATAGCATACTTTTCGAGTCCCTTTTCGGCGGGCAGCCCGGAGAGTGTTTCCCCCATTTTGCCGGCAATCCAGCCGGCGCCTATGATACCTATTTTCATACTGGAAAGATTTACTTCGTTAAGTTACTGCTTTTTCACTTGACAACAAAAAGGCTCGCCGGGAAAGCGAGCCTTTTCATATGAGATTATTAAGATTATTTTTTGATGAACTCTACGCGGCGGTTCTTGGCGCGGCCTTCTTCGGTGCTGTTGTCAGCAACGGGTTCGTGGCTGCCCTTTCCTACGGGACGGAGATTGAAAGGATCGACGCCTTGCTCCTCAAGGGCCTTGACAACGGCTTCTGCACGCTGCTGGCTAAGAGGATCATTGACTGCGTCAGAGCCCTGGTTGTCGGTATGGCCCTGGACCTCGAAGCGGGCGGTAGGGTTAGCCTTCATATATTCAGCAACCTTCAGGATCTCAGGCATTGACTCTGCTTTCAACGTGGCCTTGCCCGTATCGAAGAGAATATTGTTGGTCACGAACTTGCCGGTCTCGGCAATAGCTTTCTCGACAGCTGCGGCGGCCTCTGAAAGTTTTGATTCGATGTCGGTGGCATTTCTCTCATAAAGATCCACGGCGCCCTGTGCGATGACTACATCCTTGACATAGGTAGGACGAACATCCGTATGACCAGACCATAGCGTCAACCATCCGGCACCGGCCTTCGCGTTCGGAACATTGACAACACGCTTGCCATCCACATAGAACTTGATGGCCCGCTCGTTGAACGACAAGGCATAATGGTGCCAGCGACCATCGTTGATCACTACTGCGCCATGGGCAGTTGTCCGTCCCTCCAAACTATGGTAGTCCTCAGCTGTCGGACGAGTATAGGAACAGTCAATGTCCTGCTTGTCACCACCCATGTGATAATAGATAGTAAACAACTCCCAATCCGGCTCCGATTTCTCGTGCATAATATCCAGTTCAATACTGGGCGCGCCATTCTTGGGACGGTCGTCGAAGAGCATATCATACTCTACGGTGAACACATCGCCCAGATAGTTCCTGATGCCACCCTTGACGAGCGGTGTGATCCAGCCATCGCCATCTACGAGGGCTATACATTTCTGACCATTGATGACGGCAATTTCAGCGTTGCCGCGTACGAGGTCCCATTTGCTGGGGAACTCGCCCACCATCTCGTCTTTCATATCGTCCTCGAACATTATGAGGCTGCCGCGGACGAAGTCATTTTTTGCATCTTGAGCCACTAAATTGTAATCATCAGCATTACCCGCAATATCATCATCCTCATTATCCGCGTTATTCCTGTTGCTCTTCCTATTAGAATTGTCATTGTCATTGGCATTGTCATTGCCCTTATCCTTGTTCTTTCCACCAAGGACACCGTCCAATGCTTTATTGACGCCATCCTCTACCTTGTTGCCAAGATTGTTTTCAACAGCATTCTTGGCCCTTTCGCCAAGATTCTTGAGAAGATTCTGTGCGCCGGCAGTGCCGCAGACCAGAAGAAGGCTCACAAGGAGCAAAAGAATCTTTTTCATTATCGATAGTGTTTTAATTAATATTCAGAGGCTTGTCTTATACAAATGTAATACCCAATCTTCAGAAAATGAAACTAATCGCTTAGTTTTTTTGCCAAAGGGCTGTCTTGCACGAACACCGGGATGGCCGTGATGTCGGCCGGAACGTCGACGTAGCGGCCTCCCTCATACTTCTCGCCGGTGCGGAAGTCGGTCCATCCGCCTTCGTTTTTCGGGAGGTAGACTCTCCAGTTGCTGACGCCTGCCTCGGTTATGGGGCATACCAGCAGCGACGGTCCGAACATGAATTCGCAGTCCTGCTTCAGGGCTTCGCTGTCGGCTGGAAAGTCGAAGACCAGCGGGCGCATCATGGTGTAACCCTCCTGCGAAACTTTGGCCGCGCACTCAAGGATGTAAGGCTGCAGCTTCTCGCGCAGCTTCATCGCATCGGCTATAAGGTTGTACGTCAGCTCGCTGTAGCGCCAGGGCTCTGTCTGGCTCATATAGCCGTGCACCCTCATGAAGGGCAGGAACACTGCGGTCTGCACCCAGCGAACGAGCCGCTCCTGATATTCCGCCGAAGTGTACTGGTCGCCGGGGCGGAAGAATCCGCCGGCATCGTAGGTCCACCAGGGCAGTCCGGCCGCCATCTGGCCCAGGCCTCCGGCAATCTGGCGGCGCAGAGTGCCGAAGTCGTTGCCAACGTCGCCGCTCCAGGTCACCACGCCGTAGCGCTGGATTCCCGTGAAGGCGCTGCGGGTGAGGATGACGGGTTCGTGGTCAGTTATATCTTTCAGACCCTCGTACATGGTGCGGTTCACCATAAGAGGGTAGACGTTGCGGTAAAGCTCGCCCGGCACCTGGTCCGGACCTACGAGCCTGCCTTCCAGGTCGTCGTTCTCCGGCTCGGTGGCGTCGAACCACCACGCGTCGATGCCATAGGGGATGGCAAGGCTGTCGCGGAAGCTCTGTACATAGAATGCCGCTGCGTCAGGCTTGAAGAAGTCGATCCAGTCCGTACCGTCGATGTAGTAGCCGCGTTCGTCCAGCTTCTTGCCAAGGGCGCAGTTCCGGTCGACCTTCGACCATACAGATATCATGAAGCGTGTGCCCATGTCGTGCAGGGCGCTTGTCAGCGCAGCCGGGTCGGGGTAGTGCTCCCGGTCGAACTCCATCGAGTTCCAGCCGGTGTTGCCCCACCACTGCCAGTCCTGCACTATCACGTCCAGAGGCAGACCGCGCTCCTTGAAGCCGGCGGCGTTCTCCAGAATCTCGTCCTGAGAGTGGTAGCGCTCGCGGCAGTGGATGTATCCGAACATCCAGTCCGGCATCTGCGGCACGGGGCCGGTCAGAGTGCGGTAGGTCGATATCACCTCGTCGGCGCTGCCTGCGAAGACAGTGTAGTCCAGCGCAGAGGCTACGGGGGAACTCAGGGTGGTCTCGTCAGTGACCTTGCGCCAGAACACCTGCGGATTGTCGCCGCGCACGCCCTCGACGCTCAGTGCGTGTTTTCCGGCAGGGAGGGTGACTATTGTGGAAGCAGTGGGAGGCAGCCAGGTGTTCGAAACGTCGATCACCGCCTCGCCGTCGATTGCAAGATAATGCCTGCGGGCCATCTTCTGTCCCACGTCCAGCAGGAGAGCAAACTCTCCGTCCTGTGGTACGTCCAGTGTGCCGCGGAAGGTCCTTGTGAAGCGCATCTCCCGCCTGTTGCCGGATGTGCCGGTGGCGTTGACTGTCTGGCCGGCGCCTTCTTCGGCCGGCTCGAGGCTTATGCTGTTCTCCGCGGGGTTGAAGTCGGTCAGGCCGTAGTTGTTCCAGAGCAGGCCGTAGCCTTTGCTAGAAAGTACGAAGGGTATCGCGATCTGGGTGTTAACCTGCGTCAGGCGGCGGGTAAGGCCGCGTATGTCCAGATAGCCGTCCTGGAACTGGCCGGTGCCGTAGAGATGCTCGTCCGCGGGCGATGCGAAAGTCTGCGAAACTGCGTACACCGGCACGCCCTGCACCTCTGAGGGCTGCAGCGTGCGGCCGCCTGGCGTCTCGCTCAGCAGGACGTTCCCCTCAGCGTCGAGGAAGGTCAGTGTGCCGTCGTTTTGCGAGTAGCGCACCGTCATTGCGGCAGTGCTGAGAGCTATGTCCCCGCCGCTGCGGTCCACTTTGAATTTCGGGGCGCGCACCTTCTCGGTGTAGACCAGTTCTTCCGGCAGTGCCTGGCCCTTCGGGACCACCTGCACCCGGACTGCGTTATCATAAAGGGGCTTGAGGACGAGCGTGCCGTCGGCCGTGCGGATGCTCACGGAGCCGCTCTTGCACGAGCTGAATATCAGCGCCGCTGCGCAAAGGGCCATGGCTGCTGACAGAATGGGCTTGAGGACTGTTGCTTTCATATCTGTAAAAGTACTAAAAATGTGCGTGATTTGTATATGCCTGAAGAAGTGGTTTTAATACAAAGTCCTACCCCTCCGCGTCGGGGGTGGGATTTTCGGGATGAGCTTATGAAGCAGCCGATTGCAAATCACGCTCACCATATTTATCTTTGTAAGAAAAAAAACGATGAACAGTTTCAAGAAAGTTTTATGTGCGCTGGCAGTGCTGCTGCTCGGCACCGTGCTGACCCTGGCCCAGAATGCCCCCCAGACTCCCGTCTACAATTTCCCCAAGCCCGACGTGATGTTCAACCTCTGGCCGGACGGCGCTCCGACCGACAACGGCCTCATCGGAGAGGAGAAGGACTACGGCAACCACGTTTCGAATGTCACCAAGCCCACTCTGGCCGTGTTCCTGCCTGAAAAGCCCAACGGCCTTGCAGTGCTCATCTGCCCCGGCGGCGGATACGTCGACGTGTGGGACAGGACTGAAGGTTATGCCAATGCCAAATGGTACACCGACCGCGGCATCGTCTACGCCGTTGTGAAATACCGTCTTCCCAACACTCATTACGAAGTGCCGCTGGACGACGTGCACGAGGCTATGCGTGTGCTCTGGGCTCATGCTGACGAGTACGGTTTCACGAAGCTCGGCATCGGCGGCTGCTCTGCCGGTGGCCACCTCGCCTCTACGGCTGCCACCCATTTCAGCAAGCCTGAGGAGCGTCCGGCTTTCCAGATTCTGTTCTATCCGGTAATCTCGCTGGACCCCGCCATCACCCATGCCGGTTCTTCACACTATCTGCTCGGCGACAATCCGCCCAAGGCTCTGCTGGAGACCTACAGCAATGAGAAGCAGGTTACCGGCGACACTCCGCCCGCATTCATCATGGCCAATTCCGACGACAGGGTAGTGCCTTGCGAGAACAGCATCCGCTACTACGAGGCTCTGCGCGCGCACCGCGTCCCCGCCGCCCTCCACATCTATCCCGTCGGCGGCCACGGCTGGGCCGACCATCTTGATTTCCCCTACCGCGAGGCATGGCTCACAGATCTCGGCGTATGGCTCGAAAGCTTCGTGGAATAGTATAGCCCGTTATTATGAAGAGTATATGGACAGCATGAAGGATTTGCTGGTGGACGCTAGTCCCGACCTTCTCGCCCACAACTATGCTGTCGGCTATACTCTTTTCCGTAAGTCGGGAGAGGACGCCGACCCCAACGACGACCTCACCCTGATGTGCCTCCGGCTGTCGAAATAGCAGTCCGTCCGCCCGCCCACCCACCCGCCGCTGCGCCGCGCGTGCGTGCGTGATTTGTAATCGGCTGAATACCTGACAAATAAACGAAGTCCTACCCCTCGTCGGCAAGGGTAGGACTTATTGTTAAGCGCTTACAACCAGCGCTTTACAAATCACGCGAAATGTAT
>JAFYZI010000174.1 GCA_017548725.1 Bacteroidales bacterium | reverse complement strand
GGTGGAATGGGCCTAGGCACCAGAGACCAGTAGCTGTAGTCGCCGGCGCCCTTCATTGCGGCACGGGTAATAGAGCGGGCCGATGCCCAGCCGCTGTCATCGAAACCGGCATGCTGCCAGCCCCAGGGGTATCGGCTGCCGTCCACCCGGTCAGTGGCGCCTGCGGCATAGTAGCCGCGCACGCTGACGGGCTCCGGAGAATAGGCGTCGCTGCGGAGCACCTTCCACTCACGGTTGGTGTTCAGCGCACTCTCTGCTTCGGTATTGCCCTGCACCAGGAAGCCGGCCCGGCCGAGACTCATGACGGCCACCGGACGCTCCGAGGCGAAATTCCATACTACAGCGGCAACGACATTGTCGCCCTGCTTCAGCCAGGGAGCTATGTCCACCGTGTCGAAACTCCAGTTGCGTACGTCGCCCTTGGCAGGACCGTGAGCTACCTGGACTCCGTTCACGTACAGCTTGTAGCGGTTGTCGGCGGAGACATGGATGACAAACTGCTGCGGCACGGCCGTCAGGGCCAGATTCTTGCGGAAGAAATACACTCCATATTCGGCATCAGCATCGGGGCTGGTGATCCACGATGCGCTCCAGCGGTCGTTGTTATATACCTGCGGGCCGGACCATGAATCCAGCAGCTGAGGATTGATTCTGGAGTCATAAGCCGGAAGGCGTATCTGAGCTTGGGCAGACAGGCAGCAGGCGGCGGCAATCAGTGCAGTCAGGGCGATTCGTTTCATGATAATAATGTTACCAATCCCAAAGTTAAAAAGGAAATCGCTATATTTGTTTCCAAACTAAAACCAGTCACTATGTCAATGTCATTATTCAAGCGGATTCTCTTTTCCGCATTGGCCATAGGCCTTTTCGCATTGCTGAGCGCATGCGCCCACAAGAATCTTAAACCTTGGACCAAGGGAGGCTTCGACACCCACAAGTACCGCAGCGTTTTCGCCGAGATGGGTTATTCCCAGAAGGAAATCGACGCCAAGCTGGAAAGCATCTTCCAGGAGGTCTACTACGGTCCCAACAAAGTTTACTTCGAAGTAGGGGATGACATGACATATATGTCTGATGTCAAGAACTTCGACGCCCGCACCGAAGGAATGTCATACGGAATGATGATAGCCGTGCAGCTCGACAAGAAGGACGAGTTCGACCGCCTTTTCCGCTGGGCCAAGAAATATATGCAGTACCAGGACGGCCCGATGAAAGGCTATTTCGCATGGAGCCTCAGCCCGGACGGCACTATCCGCGGCGCCGGCCCTGCATCTGACGGTGAGTTATATTTCATCACTTCGCTTATCTTCGCTTCCAACCGCTGGGGCAACGACGGTGACATCAACTATCTCAAGGAAGCTCAGTTCATCCTGAACTCATCTTGGGAGAAAGACGGTTCGGAAGGTATCTATCCTTTCATCGACAAAGAACGTCACCTGATCACCTTCACTCCTGACGGAAGGGGTCCCGGCTACACCGATCCGTCATACCATCTGCCTGCATTCTATGAAGTGTGGGCCCGCTGGGCTGACGACGGCCGCGCTGATTTCTACCGTGAATGCGCAAAGGCCAGCCGCGAATATCTCCACAAGACCATCGACCCGAATACCGGCCTGAACCCTGACACCAACAATTTCGACGGTTCATATATCCAGACTCCGGCATGGGGCGGCAGGGTGATGAAGCCCTCTTTCCGCTTCGACTCATGGCGTGTGCCTATGAATATCGCTCTCGACTACTCATGGGCCTGCGCAGACCGTGAGTGGCAGAACTGGTATGCCAACACCATCCAGGATTTCTTCTATTCGAAGGGCATCGACACTTTCGCCGACCAGTATAACGTGGACGGCACTGAGGTGGATTTCGCAATGCCTGCCGGTATGGGTCCTTACCGCGGCACCGGCACCCGCCACTCAGTCGGTCTGGTATCAACCCTTGCAGCAGCTACTCTGGCTGCTGACCACGAGATTGCACGTGAGTTCGCGCAGCGTCTTTGGGACAGCAAGAACGAGCCTTATGAGGACGGTTATTTCGACGCTTACTACGACGGCATCCTCCGTCTTTTCGCCTTCATGCACCTGAGCGGTCACTACCGTGTCATTGAACCCGCAAAATAACGCAGCAATGAAAGCACTGAGCACAGACAAGGCTCCGGCCGCAATCGGTCCTTACAGCCAGGCCATCGACAGTGGCGCAGGTCTGCTTTTCCTCTCAGGCCAGATTCCCATCGACCCTGCCACCGGTTCTTTCGCAGAGGGTGGCGTCAAGGAACAGACCAGACAGTGCCTCCTCAACGCGCAGGCTATCCTGCAGTCAGCCGGGCTCTCGCTTGCCAACGTAGTGAAGACTACAGTATACCTCGCCGACATGGGCGATTTCGCAGCCATGAACGAGGTTTACGCCCAGTTCTTCACGCAGCCGTTCCCGGCCAGAAGTGCCGTAGCAGTAAAAGCGCTCCCGAAAGGAGCGCTTGTAGAGGTTGAGTGTATCGCCGCTAAATAAAGCTTAGTACTGAAGCATCACGGCGTCGTGATTCTTCTTCAGCTCCGACACATTGTCGAACACCATCGTAGGATTATCCTGCGGATTGAAGGGCTCCCACTTCGGGAGTCCTTTGCAATTAGGGTCACCTGTCTTTATGAAGGCGATCCAGGCATTGCTGACCACGTCGGCCACCTTGTAGGCTTCGGGAGTTCCGCCGGTCATCTCGCGCTGGTTTGCTATGTTGTTGAACATAAACGGGAGCTCCATGCCGTGGCATGCTGCCAGAGCCTCGTCATTGACCTGCGACTTCCAGGCAAAGAGATATACATAGGCGTTTGCACCGCCGAGAGCCTGCTTTGCCGTAGCCTGACGGATGACATTGCCGCGGGTGCGGAAGTCGGTGTTGACAAGTTCTTTCGGCTCCTGACCGGGATAGACGCTCTCGAAGTCCTTGACATACTGCTGGAAGCGCTCTTCGCCGAGCCTGGGTACCAGACGGGCCTTGACCTCGTCCATGCTGACAGGGATATTGTTGGTATAGCAGAATTCGTTGAGATTGGAGCCGATCAGCATCGGAACGCCCTTGCTGCATTCAGCAGCTATGGGATCGAAAGGATGCTGGATTAGATACTTGCCGTCGACTACGGGAGAGAAGCCGCCGCGTCCTACCTTGCGGGAAGCGCGGTTGCCTGCAGCCACCAGCTCATCGTAGCTGAACTTGCTGAGATCGACGTCAGGGCCCGGCTTGAGCCCCAGCTCCTCAACAACGGCGATGCCGAGCGCACGGCTCTGGGCAGGCTCCTGCTGGCGGAGAGTAGAGCCGCTCTGGACGATCGCCCTGTGGAAGAGACCTTTGGCTGAAGGCATAGCCATAAGGGTGGATGTCTTTCCACCGCCGCCGCTCTGCCCGCCGATCGTC
>JAFYZI010000173.1 GCA_017548725.1 Bacteroidales bacterium | reverse complement strand
GTCAAAGACTCCCTGTTCGTGGCCGCCGACACCTTGCGCATCTATACGGTGCGCAACTGTGACATCCGCGAGTCTGACAGGGAGGCCCGCCTGAAGGAGCGCGAGGACATCCTTTTCGACGCTATAGCCGAAGCTGAGCTGAAGGCTGCGGAGGAAAGGGAGAAGGCCCGTGCCGAGGCCGAGGCCAAGAGGCCTGAGAACATAGCAAGGCAGAAGAGGGAAAAATTGGCGGCACAGGCTACTATTGACAGTCTTGCCGCACTGGGCATAGCAGCTTCCGATTCACTATATAAGGCAGCAGGCCTGGACGCGGCTGATGAGAGGGATAAAATTCTTGGAAAATTCGGTTCAATTAAAGAGCAGGGCAGTGCCCTGCTGGCAGGGGGTGAAGAACCGGCCATGCCTGACGAAGCAGTCATGGAGGCTCCTGAGACAGCAGCTCCAGCGGACACCACGGCCGCAGCCGGTCTGATGGCTCCAGTTGACTCTACGGCAGCTGTCCGTGTTCCGCCGGACACTACCAAGATCAAATATCTGCACGGCTGGCCGAACGTAAGGATTTACCGTTCAGACATGCAGCTGCTCTGCGATTCGCTCGCCTACAGCGACGTCGATTCGCTGGCCAGGCTGCATGGCAATCCCGTCATGTGGTACAAGACCCGCAACCAGCTCACCTCCGACGTCATGATCCTGCTCATGAAAGACGAAACCCTGAACAGGGGCAGCATGCAGCAGAACGCCATGCTGGTGATGCAGGAAGATGAAGACCATTTCGACCAGATCAAGAGCACCGAGATGATAGGTCACTTCCGCGACGACGACCTCTACCGCTACGACGCCCTGGGCGGAGTGAACGCCATGTTCTATCTCAAGGAGAAGGAGGAGCTGACCACCATCAATATCAAGGAGTCCCGCTTCATGACGATGGCTCTGAAGGACGGCACGGCGCAGCGCATCAAATATTACGAGCAGACCCAGAGCGACGCATACCCGATATACAATCTCGAGATGGACAAGCAGCGCATCAAGGGCTTCCAGTGGCGTGGTGACGAACGTCCCGTGAGCCGCTACGATGTCACGAACCGCAGCCTCAGACCTTCAGAGAGGGAGGCTTACGATGACGTCACGATGCCTGTGTTCATCATCTCCAACCGCTACTTCAACAAGTACATGAGCAAGGTCTATGACGAGATCATCGCCCGTGAAGATGCGAAGCGCCTTGCAAAGGCTCAGCGCGATTCAGTGGCTGCAGCAGAGAAGGAGATGGCCATGATGGCCGAGCAGGATTCCCTGTTTGCTCTTCAGGACAGCCTTGCCGTAGTGCCGCCGGACATTGATGCTGACGCAGATTCGCTGGCCGCCGCTCCCGAGGTCGCTCCGACAGAGGTGGATGAGCAGCAGGAGGAGGCTGAAAGCAGGGCTGCCGGCATCAGAAGGCGCAGGGAGGCTCGCGAGACTGTCACCGAGGCGCCTGCCGCTGAGCAGCCAAAGGCCGACGAGGGCAAGCCCGCCGCAGTGACTCCCGCCGTGAAACCCGCACCCGCCCCGTCAGCCGCCGGGCCCGCCACATTGCAGACCGAACCCACAAAGCGCGAACAGCGCATCCTGAACAAGGCCGAGCGCCTCATCCAGAAGAACGACAAGCGCTTCTTCAAGAAACTCTATAAGGAAGTGATGCGGCGACGGGAGATAATTACGGTCACCGATTGACGAAATTCGTACGCCCGTGGGGAATCGAACCCCAACCTAAGGAACCGGAATCCTCAATTCTATCCATTAAACTACGGGCGCGGACTGGCTCGACAAAAGTACAACAATTATTGTTAACTTTGATTGTTTCAATTAAAAGGAATCGAAATGAAAGTATATATGTTTCCCGGCCAGGGGTCGCAGTTTTCGGGAATGGGCAAAGACCTCTACGAGAACTCCGCAGCCGCCCGCGCCACCTTCGACGAAGCCCGCAAGATAATCGGCTTCGACATCGTCTCGATTATGTTCGAGGGCAGCGACGAGCAGCTCCGGGAGACCTCCGTCACCCAGCCGGCTATATTCATCCACTCGGTCGCAGCCGCCCGCGCACTTGACGAATTCGCTCCCGACATGGTCGCAGGGCATTCCCTCGGCGAATTCTCTGCGCTTGCCGCAGCCGGTGCGCTGAATTTCGAGGACGCCCTGAGGCTCGTCGCTGCCAGGGCAAACGCTATGAACGAGGCCTGCAAGATGAACCCCGGCAAGATGGCCGCCGTCATCATGCTGGATCTTGAGAAAGTGAAGAAAATCTGCGACGAAACAGAAGGAATCGTAGTGCCCGCCAATGTCAACGCCCCAGGCCAGATAGTCATCTCCGGCGAAGCCGACGCCGTCGAAGCGGCATGCAAAGCCTGCAAGGCCGCAGGAGCCAAGAGAGCTCTCCCGCTGCCGGTCGGCGGAGCCTTCCACTCCCCGCTGATGGAACCCGCCCGCGCCAGCCTGGCCGAGGCCATCGCTTCAGTTACCTTCAAGACTCCGGTGTGCCCCATCTACCAGAATGTCGACGCCCGGCCCCACACCGACCCTGAGGAAATCAAGGCTAACCTGATCGCTCAGCTCACCAGCCCCGTGCTCTGGAGTCACACCATAGTCCACATGGTGGAAGACGGGGCTACTGATTTTACCGAGGTCGGCCCCGGCAATGTGCTCACGAATCTTCTCGGAAAGATAATCTATTGACAGCCATAGCGACACAGTCTTAAAAAAGTGATACATACCGTATCACTTTTTTTTGTCGTTTTCCCGAAATAAAGTGCTAAATTTACGCGATTGTACGCCAATCTCGAACAACAACATAAATATCAATAAATTAAACACTTAAAAGATGGCAAAAGAAAAGAAATTCATCACATGTGATGGCAATTTTGCAGCGGCTCATGTAGCATATCTGTTCAGTGAGCATGCGGCTATCTACCCTATCACTCCATCCTCAACAATGGCAGAGCTGGTGGACGAGTGGGCAGCGTTCGGAAAGAAAAACATGTTCGGAGAGACCGTCCAGGTTACCGAGATGCAGAGCGAAGGCGGTGCTGCCGGTGCAGTACACGGTTCTCTGCAGGCAGGTGCCCTTACAACCACCTTCACGGCCAGCCAGGGTCTGTTGCTGATGATCCCCAACATGTACAAGATCTCAGGTGAACTTCTCCCTGCAGTGTTCCATGTTTCAGCCCGCGCTCTTGCAGCTCAGTCCCTCTCAATTTTCGGTGACCATCAGGATGTGATGAGTGCTCGTGCAACAGGTTTCGCAATGCTCGCTTCCGACAGCGTTCAGGAAGCTATGGACATCGCGGCTGTCGCCCATCTTTCAGCAATCAAGTCAAGCGTGCCGTTCGTGCATTTCTTCGACGGCTTCCGCACATCTCACGAAATCCAGAAGATCGAAGTTCTCGACGCTGAGGACCTCCGTCCGCTCGTAAGCGAGAAGGCTCTCGCAAGGTTCCGCACCAGGGCCCTCAACCCCAACAAGCCCGTAACCCGCGGTACCGCCCAGAACCCTGACGTATACTTCCAGGCCCGCGAGGCTTCCAACAAATACTATGAGGAAGTTCCTGACATCGTAGCCCGCTACATGGGCGAGATCGGCTCTCTTACCGGCCGCTACCATCTTCCTTTCGACTATTACGGCGACCCGGATGCCGAGAACATCATCATCGCCATCGGTTCAGTCTGCGAGACCATCAAGGAAACTATCGACTATCTGCAGGCCAAGGGCAAGAAGTGCGGTATGATCAGCGTTCACCTCTATCGTCCGTTCTCAGCCAAGTATTTCATGCGCGCCCTTCCGAAGAGCGCAAAGCGCATCGCCGTGCTTGACCGCACAAAAGAGCCCGGCGCAAACGGCGAGCCTCTGCTTATCGACGTCAAGTCAGTTCTCTACGGACGCAGCGACATCACTATCGTAGGCGGCCGCTACGGTCTGTCTTCAAAGGACACCACTCCCGCCCAGATTGTCTCTGTATTCGAGAACCTCGAGCGCAAGGAGCCGAAGAACGACTTCACCATCGGCATCGTCGACGACGTGACCTTCAAGTCACTGCCTCAGAAAGAGGAAATCTCACTGGCCAAGGCCGGCACCTATGAGTGCAAGTTCTTCGGTCTCGGTTCTGACGGTACTGTCGGCGCCAACAAGAACACCATCAAGATCATCGGCGACCACACTCCCAAATACTGCCAGGGCTATTTCGACTATGACTCCAAGAAGTCCGGCGGATATACCTGCAGCCACCTGCGTTTCGGCGACACTCCCATCAGGGCTCCGTACCTGGTGACCACTCCCGACTTCGTAGCCTGCCACGTGCCTTCATACCTGTCGAAGTACGACGTGCTTCGCGGCATCAAGAAGGGCGGCACCCTGCTGCTCAACAGCATGTGGAGCGTTGAGGAGACCTTCAAGCGCATCCCTGACTTCGTGAAGAAGGAGATTGCCAGCAAGAACCTCAAGTTCTACATCATCAACGCTACCAAGATCGCCGGCGAGATCGGTCTCGGCGGACGTACCAACACCATCCTCCAGTCAGCATTCTTCAAGATTACCGGCATCATCCCTTACGAGGAGGCAGTCGGCTATATGAAGAAAGCTATCGACAAGTCTTACGGCAAGAAAGGCGAGAACGTAGTCAAGATGAACTACGCAGCCGTTGACCGCGGCGCCGAGTATGTCGAGGTTGAGGTTCCTGCAGAGTGGAAGAATCTCTCAGGCAAATTCGTCAACCCGAACTTCAACCGCCTGGCTCCCGAGTGGATCCGCAACGTGGCTGACATCGTCAACGCCCAGTGCGGCAACGACCTCCCTGTAAGCGCCTTCGCTTCTGAAGACCTCGTGGACGGCACCATCCCTTCAGGCACTGCAGCTTACGAGAAACGCGGCATCGCCGTTACCGTTCCTTCATGGGATCCCGCCAACTGTATCCAGTGCAACCAGTGTGCATTCATCTGCCCTCACGCTGCTATCCGTCCGTTCCTCATGACCGAGGAAGAGGCTGCCGCAGCTCCCGCCGGCATCAAGACCGTCCAGGGCAACGCCACCTTCAAGGCATACAAGTTTACCATGCAGGTCAGCCCTTACGACTGTACAGGTTGCGGCAACTGCGTTGACGTATGCCCGGGCATGAAAGGCAACAAGGCTCTCAGCATGCAGTCTATGGATTCTCAGGAAGCCGAGCAGGCCAACTTCGATTATCTGCACGCAAAAGTCGGCTACAAGGATACAGTTGCTTCTAAGATGCAGAACGTCAAGAACTCACAGTTCAGCCAGCCGCTCTTCGAGTTCTCAGGCGCCTGCGCAGGTTGCGGCGAGACTCCTTACATCAAGGCTATCACCCAGCTCTTCGGCGACCACATGATGATATCTAATGCAACGGGCTGCTCTTCAATCTACGGAGCTTCATTCCCCGCATCTCCTTACTGCACCAACGCTGCCGGCCACGGCCCCGCATGGGACAACTCACTGTTCGAGGACAATGCCGAGTTCGGTCTCGGTATGAAGCTCGGTTCAGACAGAGTCCGCGCTACCGTAGCAGATCTCATGACCAAGGGTCTGGAGTGCCCGAAGTGCTCTTCAGAGATCAAGGCTCTCTACACTCAGTGGCTTGAGAACCGCAACGACGCAGCTATCACCCGCGAGGTTTGCGACAAGCTCGTTCCTCTGATGAAAGAATGCGGCTGCGACACCTGCAAGCAGCTTCTCGCTCTCGAAAACTTCATCCCTGCCCGCAGCCAGTGGATCTTCGGCGGTGACGGCTGGGGTTACGATATCGGATACGGCGGACTCGACCACGTGCTTGCATCTGGCAAGAACGTCAACGTCCTCGTACTTGATACCGAGGTTTACTCAAATACCGGCGGACAGTCATCTAAGTCAACTCCTGCCGGCGCCGTTGCCAAGTTCGCCACTTCAGGTAAGAGGGTTCGCAAGAAAGACCTCGGCATGATGGCTATCAGCTACGGCTATGTATATGTAGCCCAGGTTGCTATGGGTGCTTCACAGGCTCAGTTCCTCAATGCCATCAAGGAAGCTGAGGCTTACGACGGCCCGTCACTGATCATCGCCTACGCACCTTGCATCAACCACGGTCTGAAAGCCGGCATGGGACACAGCCAGCTCGAGGAGAAACGTGCCGTCGAGTGCGGCTACTGGCATCTGTACCGTTACAACCCGGCTCTCGAGGAGCAGGGCAAGAACCCGTTCAGCCTCGACAGCAAGGAGCCCGACTGGAGCCTCTTCCAGGACTTCCTCAAGGGTGAGGTTCGTTTCGCATCGCTCCAGAAGACCTTCCCTGAGCAGGCTCAGGAGCTCTTCGAGCGCACTCAGGAATTTGCCCAGTGGAGACTCGGCACCTACAAACGTCTTGCTGGTAAAGAATAATCATGAAAGTTTTCAAGACATTCGTCATATTGTCGGCTCTCATCCTTGCAGTGACAAGCTGCAAGGTTGAGAAACCGGCCGATACAGACGGCCACGACCTGTGGTTCCACAATCTCGAGAAGGTCGCTGACGCAGCGCCCGCCGAGTACACCACCGAGGCTATCGCCCAGAGCGAAATCGACCAGTACTGGAAAGGCAAGTCTGCCGTAGAGATCAAAGTGCTCGACCAGAAGGACGACGCGCTGGGCCGCGACGGCTACAGGCTCGTATTCTCCAAAGGCAAGGTGGCGGTTGAAGCCAACACTGCCATCGGTACCCTCTACGGTGTGTACGGCCTTCTCCGCCTCCAGCAGACAGACGCTCTGCCCAAGGGAGCGAAGACCATCACCGAAGTGCCCGCCTTTGAATATCGCGCCTTCAACCACTGGGACAACCTGAACGGCTCCGTAGAACGCGGATACGCAGGCCAGTCTCTGTGGAACTGGGCCGAGCTTCCCGACAAGGTGTCTCCGGTATATCAGGAGTATGCCCGCGCCAACGCCTCAGTCGGCATCAACGCCACTGCCATCAACAACGTCAACGCCAACGCCCAGATCCTGACCACCGAATACCTTCAGAAGGTGAAAGTCCTGGCAGACATCTTCCGTCCTTACGGTCTGAAGATATTCCTGTCGCTGAACTTCGCCGCCCCGAAGCACATCGGCGGCCTCGACACTTCTGATCCCCTCGATCCCAGGGTAGTCCAGTTCTGGAAAGACAAGACAGCTGAGATATACTCTCTGATCCCCGACTTCGGCGGTTATCTGGTCAAGGCCAATTCAGAAGGCCAGTCAGGTCCTCAGGATTACGGCCGCACCCACGCCGACGGAGCCAACATGATCGCTGACGCTCTCGCCCCTTACGGCGGCGTAGTGTTCTGGAGGGCTTTCGTATATGACGCACAGGCTGAAGACCGCGCCATGCAGGCCAGCGACGAGTTCGTGCCGCTGGACGGCCAGTTCCGCGACAACGTGCTCATCCAGGTCAAGAACGGCCCGATCGACTTCCAGCCCCGCGAGCCCATCAGCCCGCTGTTCGGCCAGGCTCCGAACACCAACCTCATGCTCGAAGTGCAGATCACCCAGGAATACCTCGGCCACTCGAAGCACATGGTTTATCTCCATCCCCTCTGGAAAGAATGTCTTGACACCGACACATACGAGTTCGGCAAAGGCTCTACCGTTGCAGCCATCACCGAAGGCAAGTACCGCGACAACAAGGTCAGCGCCATTTCAGGCGTTACCAACATCGGTAACGACGTGAACTGGTGCGGACACCAGATGATTCAGATCAACTGGTATGCATACGGCCGTATGGCATGGAATCCCGACCTGAGCTCAGACCAGATCGCTGACGAATGGCTCCGCCAGACCTTCAGCAGCGATCCCAAGTTCATCAAGCCTGTCAAAGACATGCTCGACCGCTCGAGGGAAGTCACTGTGAGCTACGAGATGCCTCTCGGACTGCACCACATCATGGCTTCGAACGCCCACTTCGGCCCCGGCCCGTGGGAAGACAGCTACCGCAAGGACTGGTCTCCGCTGTTCTACCACAAGGCAGGCCCTGACGGCGTCGGCTTCGACCGCACTGTCGCTACTGGTTCAGGAGCTACAGCTCAGTACAACGAGCCGCTGGCTTCAACCTACGAGAACATCGCCACCTGCCCCGAGAATCTGCTGCTGTGGTTCCACCATGTTCCGTGGGATTACAAGATGAAAGACGGCAAGACTCTCTGGGATGAGCTCTGCTACACCTATCAGAGCGGTGTGGAAGATGCAGAAGAATACATCAAGATATGGGAGAAGGCTGAGCCGTATGTCGACAACCAGCGCTACCAGGAAGTCCGCACCAAGCTCATCCGCCAGGCCAAAGACGCCATGTGGTGGAAAGACGCTGTTCTGCTCTACTTCCAGACCTTCTCGAACATGCCGATTCCTGACGACTGCTATCCTGCACAGCACACCCTTGATGAACTGAAGCAGGTAGGCGTCTTCCGCAGGCCTCAGGGAATGCCGGGAGGAATGCAAGGCGGCAGGCCCGGCGGTGCTCCTCAGGGTGCCGGACAGGGACAGAGGCCGCAGGGCCAGCAGGCAAGGCCGCAGGGCGCT
This sequence comes from Bacteroidales bacterium, assembly GCA_017548725.1. Taxonomy (GTDB): domain Bacteria; phylum Bacteroidota; class Bacteroidia; order Bacteroidales; family UBA932; genus Equibacterium. Next base: position 3,370 of record JAFYZI010000173.1, on the reverse strand, counting down.
CCTCAGGGTGCACCCCAGGGCGCTGCTCCTCAGGGCCAGATGCCTCGCATGCGCATGCCCGAGATCTACGACATGCTCCCCGAGTATACTCTTCCCAAATATCCGGAACTGTAAACCAGGCCGGTCTGAAAACAATAAACCCCGGAGGCTCGAGCTTCCGGGGTTTTATTTGTTACGGTCGGGAATTATTATTCCTCAGCCGGCTTTTCGCTCTTGTGAGAGTGCTGCGGGCGCTCACCCCTAGGCTTGCGGTCGTTGTTGTTACGACGGTCGCCTGAAGGCTTGCGGTCATTGCTGCGACGGTCGCCCTGGCCCTGGGGACGGGGTTTGCGGACAGGCTCTACATATCCTTCGGGTTTCGGAAGGAGGGCCTTGCGGCTCAGGCGGAGCTTGCCGGTCTTGGTGTCGACCTCGATGAGCTTCACGTCAACTTCGTCGCCCTCGTGGAGCACGTCCTCGACTTTTTCAGTCTTGCCCCAGTCGATCTCAGAGATGTGGAGCAAGCCTTCCTTGCCGGGGAGGATCTCGACGAATGCGCCGAACTCTACGCAGCTGACAACCTTTCCGTGGTAGGTCTCGCCAACCTCGGGAACGGCGCAGATGCCCATGATCCAGTCGTATGCCTTCTGCATTGCCTCAGCGTCGTTGGTAGCGATGTCGACGATACCCTTGCCGTCAACTTCGTCGATGTTGATGACAGCGCCGGTCTCGGCCTGGATCTTCTGGATGGTCTCACCACCCTTGCCGATAACAGCACCGATGAAGTCTTTCGCAATCTCGAATGACTTGATGCGGGGAACGAAGGGCTTGTAGTCCTCACGGGGCTTGTCGATGGTCTTCATCATCTCGCCCATGATGTGCATGCGGCCCTGACGTGCCTGCTCGAGAGCTTTCTCGAGAACTTCGTATGAAAGACCGTCAACCTTGATGTCCATCTGGGTGGCGGTGATACCGTCGGCAGTACCTGTAACTTTGAAGTCCATGTCGCCGAGGTGGTCTTCGTCGCCGAGGATGTCGGTGAGGATGGCGTAACGGTCGTTAGGACGGGTCTCGTCGGTGATAAGGCCCATTGCAACGCCGGCAACCGGTTTGCGGATCTGGACGCCTGCATCCATGAGGGCGAGGCAGCCGCCGCATACAGAAGCCATTGATGAAGAACCGTTAGACTCGAGGATGTCGGAAACAACGCGTACAGCGTAGGGATTCTCGGGCATCATCGGGATGACGGGCTTGAGGGCGCGCATTGCGAGGTTGCCGTGACCGATCTCACGACGGCCTACGCCACGCTGGCTCTTGGCTTCGCCGGTAGCGAAAGGAGGGAAGTTGTAGTGGAGGACAAACTGCTGGTCGTCCTGGATGAGAACTTCGTCCATCTCTTTCATGTCGAGCTTGGTACCGAGGGTAACGGTAGCAAGTGACTGGGTCTCGCCGCGGGTGAAGATAGCTGAACCGTGTGCGCAGGGCAGGTAGTCAACTTCGCACCAGATAGGGCGGACTTCGTTGCAAACACGGCCGTCGAGGCGGATGCCTTCGTCGAGGATCATGTTGCGCATGGCCTCTTTTTCAACGGCGTGGTAATATCTCTCTACGAGGGGAGTCTTCTCTTCGAGCTCTTCCTCGGGGATAGTTGCGAGGAATTCGTCCTTGATGGCTACGAAGCCGTCTTCCCTTTCGTGTTTAGACTTGAATGACTTGGCGTGAGCATAGCACTTGTCATAGCAGAACTCATGGACAGCCTTGCGCAGGTCTTCGTCCTCAACGTCGTGAGGATAGTCGCGCTTTTCGTCGTTGCCGAGCTCGGTGATGAGTTCTTTCTGCACGCGGCAGTGCTTCTTGATTTCTTCGTGTGCAAACTTGATGGCTTCGAGCATGTCGTGTTCGCTGACCTCATTCATCTCGCCTTCAACCATCATGATATTTTCTTCGGTGGCGGCGACCATCAGGTCGAGGTCGCAGTCAGCCATTTCGCTGAAGTTCGGATTGATCTTGAATTCACCGCCGATACGGGCTACCCTTACTTCTGAGATAGGGCCGCCGAAAGGCAGGTTGCTTGATGCGAGTGCACATGATGCAGCCAGGCCGGCGAGAGCGTCGGGCTGGATGTCTTTCTCTGCTGAGATCAGGTACACGTTCACGAACACTTCCAGGTGGAAATCATCCGGCCAGAGGGGACGGATGGGACGGTCGATGAGACGTGAGATGAGGATCTCGTAATCAGATGATTTGCCTTCCCTTTTCATGAAACCGCCAGGGAAACGGCCGGCAGAGTAATACTTCTCTTTGTAATCGACAGTGAGGGGCATGAAATCAGTACCCTCTTTTACCTCTTTGGCAGCGGTGACGGTGGCCAGCAACATAGTGCCACCCATTTTGACAACAGCAGAACCGTCGGCCTGTTTTGCAAGCTTTCCGGTTTCGATCTCAATTGTCCTGCCATCCGACAATTGAATAACTTTCTTGATAACGTTCATTAATACAACAAAAAATAATATATCCAAAAAAAAGGGGCTGTACGGTAACGGCAGCCCCTCAATAAATTTCCTATGTGACTATTTACGAAGGTTGAGTTCCTTCACAATATTTCTGTATCTCTCAATGTCAGTCTCCTTGAGGTAGTCAAGAAGGCGGCGCCTCTTACCGACGAGACGAAGAAGGGCACGCTGGGTGTTGTGATCCTTGTGGTTCTTCTTCAGATGCTCGGTGAGGTGAGCGATACGGTAGGAAAATAAAGCAACTTGACTCTCTGCTGAGCCGGTGTCAGTATTAGACTTCCCGTATTTGCTGAAAATCTCTTGCTTTTTGTCAGCTGATAAATACTCTGCCATAATGCAAAAAATTCGTTTTGGTTAATCGGGTGGCAAAGGTAGAAACATTTTTCTCAAAATCAAATCCCTTCGTCACAAAAACTGAAATATCTGCTGTTTCCGAAAATTATGTGGTCCATAAGGTCTATATCAAAGAGTGACACGGCTTTACGCAGGGCTGTCGTCTGCCTCCTGTCTTCCGCGCTGGGCGCCACTGTTCCCGAAGGGTGGTTGTGCAGGAGGATGATGCTCCCGGCGAGTTTTTCCACCGCCTTCTTTGCTATGATCTTGATGTCCATTACGGTCGATGTTACCCCGCCCGAGCTGATGCGTTCTTTCCCAATAAGCCGGTTGGCCCGGTTGAGGTAGAGCACCCAGCACTCTTCGTGCAGCAGGCCTTCCATCTGGGGGCGCATCATGTCGGCCACCGCCTTGGAGCTGTATATCCTCGGCAGCTCTTCGCAGCGGTCCAGCGCAATCCGCTTGCCGAGTTCCACCGCGGCGGCGATGGTCACAGCCTTGGCCGGGCCGATACCTTTTAATGTAGTCATCTTGTCCGGAGTCAT
>JAFYZI010000172.1 GCA_017548725.1 Bacteroidales bacterium | reverse complement strand
TAGAGCCACTGTTCTTCCTTGCGGGTGAGGAGCTTGAAATTGACGGGGCGGAGGTCGATGGGAACGAGGGTCATCGTGTCGAATTTCAAGAACTTGCCGTAGCTGTTTTCGGTGTAGGGGATGACTGTGATGACGTTCTCGGTGCGGATGCCGTACTGGCCTTCGATGTAGATGGCAGGCTCGTCGGAGAGTACCATGCCTTCGTCGATGACGAGCGGGCTTTCCTCCATGCGGATCTGCGGCGCTTCATGGACGCAGAGATGGTGGCCGATGCCATGGCTGGTGCCGTGGTAATACATCTTGCCGGTGGGATACATCGGGCCGCGGGCGAGGATGTCCAGCTGGCTGCCGCGGGTACCTGCGGGGAACACGGCCGTAGCCAGGTCGATCATGCCTTTCAGCACCAGAGTGTAATCATCCCTCATCTGCTGCAGCAGATGGTCGCTCTCGCCGGTAAAATCGTTGCGGTCGCTGAGCATCAGCGTGCGGGTAGTGTCGGTAGTGCCGTAAGGATAATGGGCGCCTGTATCCATCAGCAGGAAGCCATAGGGACGGATCCTAGCCGCATCGGCAGCCGAAGTGACGCTGTAATGCGCCGAAGCCGCATTGGCATTGTAAGCCACTATAGGCTCGAAACTCTCGCCCAGATAGTCAGGACATTCGCGGCGGAACTCCTTGAGCTTCTCCGCAATCATGAACTCGTTGAGACGACCTGAATGAAGCTTCTCTTCGATGAACATAAGCAGCTTGACCCATGCGATACCGTCATTGATGAAGGCATTGCGGAAACCCGCAAGCTCCACCTTGTTCTTGCGGCTGCGCAGCCAAGCGATGCTGCCTCCGGCAGTCGGATCCTCCTTGAAGCAAGTTTCGCAGTCTGCAGGCTGCACCTTCTCGAATACAGCGTTCCAGTTGTTGATATTGATGGACGAAGACTTGCAAACCCTTACGACACCGGCCGGGATGGCGCGCAGGAAATCGCGGAAGGAGCCATATTCGTGAAGGACGACATGCTGCCCTTCCAGATAATTCCTGGCCTCGGCAACAAGGCTGTCCAGATGGCAGAACAGATGGATGCAGTCTTCGGTGAGGACACAGTAAGACAGCGCCACGGGGTTATACTCAATGTCTTCGCCACGAATGTTGCAAAGCCACATGATCTCGTCGCAGGCGCTGACGATATATGCGAAGGGCCCTTCGCAGGCAAGCCTGGAGACAACGGCGCGGCGCTTGTCCTCGACGCTCGCACCGCTTATATTCTCAGGCATTAAAACAATCGGCTTGCTGACCATGGCCGGACGGTCCTTCCAGATATCACGGAAAGGATCGTCGACAGCCCTCAGTTCAGCCGGTGCAAGCTCCTTTTTCAAGGAGCAGAACTCCTGACGACTGAAAAGGTCTCCGTCCACTATCACAGCCGCCACGTTCTGCGAACGCAGCCACTGCGGTATAGAAGGCGTGGAGGCGACCTTCAGCTTCATCAGTTCGATACCGGAACCTTCCAGCTGGCGTGCGGCCTGGATGAAATAGCGGCTGTCCGTCCACAGGGCCGCCTTCTCAGAAGTAACGACAAGCGTCCCGGCAGAGCCGTCGAAACCGCTCAGCCACTCCCGGACCTTGAAGCAGTCAGGAACATACTCTCCGAAATGGCAGTCGTTCGAAGGTACGATCACTGCGTCAGCGCCCAAGCCCGCAAGCATAGTGCGGACAGCATCCATAGCCAGCCTGCGGTCCATATTACTCTTCTCTATGCAGAGTCCTGTGCTCGATGTCCTTGTAGTAATTGACAGTGCCGACCTTAAGCTCAACGGTAGCGGCGTCGTCGCAGACGATAATACCTCTCTGGTGCATCTGCAGGACAGAGATTGTCCACATGTGGTTAACAGAACCCTCGACTGCATGATAAAGGGCGCGGGCCTTGTTGTGGCCGTTGGCGAGGATAAGCACTTCGTATGCATCCATAACGGTGCCGACGCCTACGGTAAGGGCAGTCTTCGGAACCTTTACGATGTCATGGTCGAAGAAACGTGAATTGGCGATGATAGTATCTGTAGTCAGATATTTAAGCCTTGTACGTGATGACAGAGATGAACCCGGCTCGTTGAAAGCGATGTGACCGTCGGGACCGATACCGCCCATGAACAGACGGATGCCGCCGTAAGACTTGATCTTCTCCTCGTAACGCTCGCACTCAGCAACGAGATCCTCGGCATTGCCGTTAAGGATATTGATATTCTCTTTCTTCACGTTCACGTGATTGAAGAAATTGTTGTACATGAATGAATGGTAGCTCTCGGGATGATCCTCGGGAAGGCCGACATACTCGTCCATGTTGAAGGTGACTACATTTTCAAAACTTACTTTACCTGTCTCATACAGGTGGATCAGCTCCTTGTAAGTACCGATGGGAGTAGAACCGGTAGGAAGGCCGAGCACGAAGGGCTTCTCGGCAGTAGGCTGGAACTCATTGATGCGCTTTACGATGTACTCTGCTGCCCACTGGGACATTTTTCCATAGGATTCTTCAATAATAAGTCTCATAATGCTGGTTTAATTAGGTTTTATGTTTATATCGTTAGTTGTCAATGTGAAAGAAGCACCCTTGCATTGGCAAGAGCCTCCTGAGTAAGTTCACGCCCGCTCAGCATCCTTGCGATCTCGCGGGCCCTCTCCTCCCCTTCTATCATCTTGATCTTCGACGAAGCCACACGGTCGTCGCCGATTTCCTTGTACACGAGAAAATGCGCATCACCCTTGCTGGCCACCTGAGGCAGGTGGGTGATGGCAATCACCTGCATGCTGTCGCCCATCTCAACAATCATCTGGCCCATCCTGTCAGCCACGCTGCCAGACACTCCCACGTCAATCTCGTCGAAAATCATGGTAGGCAGCTGCATGTGTTTCGCCATGAGAGCCTTCACGCACAGCATGATGCGGGACAGCTCGCCGCCGGAGGCCACCTTCGACATCTCCTTCGGCCTGTCGTCGCCGGCGGCAGAAAAGAAAAACCTGACGGCATCCTCGCCGGCAGGTCCTCTCTCGGGCAAAGCCTCGATCTGCGCGCTGAAAGTAGCGAAAGGCATCTCCAGCCCTCTGACAGAGCTCTGCAAGGCTGCTGACAGCTTCGGCGCTGCAGCCACCCTGGCCTCGTGAAGTTTCGCAGACAGAGCCGCACAATGCTTGTCAGCATCAGCCAGCTGCCGCTTCACTCCGGCGAGACGTTCGCCGAGATCCTCACCCTCCTGCAGGCTGGCCTGCAGACTGTCCTTCAGTGCCAGAAGCCCGGCCTCGTCCTCCACCCCATGCTTGCGCATCAGATCGTAGATGAGCGCGATCCTGTTCTCCACAGCCTCGAGCCTGGCATCGTCTACATTAATCCTCTCCTGCTCGGCATCAATGTCATTCAATATATCTTTCAGTTCAATGCGGGCCGACTCCAGACGCTGCGTCAGCGGCTCCAGACGGTCGATGACCTTCGCAGCCTTCGCCAGGCTTGCGCCCGCTTCCTTAAGTGCGCTGACCACATCGCAGCGCTCGTTGTCCAGCGCGCTCATGGCAGTCTGCAGAGAAAGCTTCAGCTCCTCGGCATTTGCCAGCTCCAGCTGCTCCTTCTCCAGACGGGCCAGCTCGCCGCTCTCAAGGGCAGCCTTGCTCAGCTGGTCGAACTGGAACTGCATATAATCGCGGTTCTTCTGCTCCAGAGCGACTCTCTGCTCCAGATCGGCCTTCGTCCTTTCCAGCGAACGGAACTGCCTGTATGAGGCCTCATATTCGCCAAGGAGGGCTGAATCCCCTGCATAAGCGTCGAGGACCTTCCGCTGGAAGGCGCCGTCGCCGAGCAGAGTCTGGCTGTTCTGGGAATGGATGTCGACGAGCGAAGACGTGAGGCTACGGAGCTCGTCGAGAGTCACCGGCATATCGTCGATGAACGCTCTTGAACGGCCCTGAGGCGACACCACGCGGCGCACTATCCTCTCCTGACTTTCGTCGTCGATAAACTGGGCCTCCACCACGCAGTTGCGGCTGCGGTCATTTATTACGTCGGCATCCGCCCTTGCACCGAGCAGAAGCGACAGAGCGCCCAGCAGGATTGATTTTCCGGCGCCGGTCTGACCCGTTATAATTACAAGATGCTTTGGAAATGAGATATCCAAAGCATCTATCAATGCGTAATTGTTTATGGTCAGCCGCGCCAGCATCTGCAAGGAACGTTACTGCTGTGACTCAGCCTTGCGATAGAAGACCTTGCCTTCCTGGAATTCCTTGATTGCTGTCAGAGAGGGCTTCGGAAGCCTTTCGTAGTAGCGGGAAATTTCAATCTGCTCCCTGTTCTCGAAAGTCTCCTCCAGAGTATCGGCGTAATTCGAGAACTCTTCAAGTTTCTTGCTGAGCTCCTGCTTGAGGTCAGCTGCAATCTGGTTGGCTCTCTTTGCGATAATGACCGTAGATTCGTAGATATTGCCTGTAGGGGCAGCGATGTCGGCCAGTTCCCTGGTTATAGTGTTGTTGACAACAGCCTGTTTCTTAACTTCCATTTCAATCTATTCTTTTAACTATTTTGTTGACTCTTGCATATATGTTGTCGAGTTCGCGACGATGCTTGCTCTCCGGGAATTCACTCACGAAGTTAAGGTAGTCGTCGACGAACGACAGGTATCTTTCATGTTTCTTTGAGGCGACGCTGTTGTCGGCATATTTGTATGCAGACATCGCCACGTAGTATAGGATGTCCTCCCTGTATCTGTTCTCAGCGTCTTCTTTCAGCACGTTCTTGAGAGCGTAGTGGGCAGCCATGTAGTCCTCCATGTGATAGTAGAGGTGGGCAGCCTCGAAAGCCTTCTTGTCGAGCCTCTCCTCGAGGTCGTCTTTCATCAGGGTGCACTCGATGATATACTTGCTCTCGGGATAGAGCGACATGTAGCGGTTGAGCTCGTTCAGCGCCTTGTAGGTAGGAGTCTGGTCAAGCTCGTAGCGGTAGGTGCTCCTGTAGAGGCAGTCGATGTAGTAGAAGCGGGCGTCCTCGGTGAACGGGCTGAGAGGGAACACAGTGATGAACTGGTTGAAATTGCTCTCGGCCGTCACGAAGTCTTTGTAGCGGTAGTTGCTCATCGCCCAGTAGAACTGCACGGTGTCATCCTGGGCAGTGCCCCTGGTGGCAATCGAGAGGGATTCGAACATCTCGGCGGCCTTTGAGAACTTGCCTTCTTCGTAGAGTTCGAAAGCCTTGGCATATTTCGACGGCACGTCGTTGCCCTTGAGCAGCTTGTCATACTCCGTAGCACATGAGGCCATCATGACCAGCATGCAGACAGAAATTATGATTGTTCTTGCTTTCATCTGTTTCGTTTTAAAGGCACCCGACTGGCAAATAACAAGCCATCCTACGCTACTTTTTCAAATATTTCTCCAAATCCATCGCAGCTTTGCAACCGCTGCCGGCGGCAACGACCGCCTGACGGTATCTGCTGTCCATCACATCTCCCGCCGCGAAAACGCCTTCCACACTGGTAGCGGTGGTGCCGGGCTTTGTAACTATATAACCCTGCTCATCAGTCTCGATCCACTCCTTGAAAACGTCGGAATTGGGATGATGACCGATGGCAAGGAAGAAACCGTCCACAGCCACATCGAACACCTCGCCGTTCTTGCGCACCAGACGGACTCCGTTCACTCCGCTCGCGTCACCCAGCACTTCCCTGGTCTGGCATTCCCAGAGGATTTCGATATTATCTGTAGACAGTACTTTCTCCTGCATGGCCTTTGTGGCCCTGAGTTCGTTACGGCGCACGATCATATAGACCTTGCTGCAGAGAGAGGCGAGATAAGAAGCCTCTTCGCAGGCAGTGTCGCCGCCGCCCACGACAGCCACGACTTTCTTGCGGTAGAAGAAACCGTCGCAGGTAGCGCATGCAGACACGCCCATGCCGCGGAACTTCTTCTCGCTGTCCAGGCCGAGGTACTTGGCGGAAGCGCCGGTAGCTATTATCACAGCGTCGGCCTCGAAGGCAGGCTTGCCGTCCATTTCGATGGCGAAGGGCCTGTGGGAGAAATCGACTTTGGTGACTATGCCGGAACGTATGTCTGCGCCAAAGCGCTGAGCCTGACGGCGGATGTCCTCCATCATCTCATTTGCATCGACTCCGTCGGGATATCCGGGGAAGTTGTCAATCTCGGTGGTGGTAGTGAGCTGACCGCCGGGCTGGATGCCCTCGATGACTACCGGAGCCAGCCCTGCCCTTGCAGCATAGATAGCTGCCGTGTAGCCTGCCGGGCCGCTGCCGATGATAAGACATTTGACTTGTTCCATGGATACTCCTGCTTTAGCCTGCAAATGTATGAATTTTTGCGGATTAAATAAGAAAACGCACAAAAAAAAGAGACCTTTCGCAAGGTCTCTTCTTTCATTGGCATACAGCTGCCGGCTACTGACCGTTGGCGATCTTGTAGGCTGCGGTAGTCGTATAGTACTTGGTGATCATGTTGGGCTGCTCCCAGTCGGGAAGTTTGCCCTCGTCAAAATACTTCAGGAAGTTCTCAGTAACCTGACCGAAGTGAGCCTCATGACCGTTGCGGTATGAGTCCGGAACGAATACATGCCATTCACCGTCAGCGATCTTTTCCAGCTTGATGCCGGGATAGTTCTTCTCGAGCTCGGCGAACCTAGCCTTGAGAACATCCTCATATCCTGCAGCAGGATTGACAGCTTTGATGTAAAGCTCAGGCTTCCAGTTCTGGGCCGCACCCTGAAGGATGGTGATGTTGGCCTTGGTGCCGCGCATCTCGCAGTAGTGGGTGTCTCCGCCGCCTTCCGGGGCCTGATAGTTCCACAGAGCGGTAACAGATGCGTTCAGACCTTTGAGCTGATAGTTGATCTCACCATTCTGATATACCTGGAGGACGCCGTCCTTGACGTCTTTCATCAGGAACTCGGGGAATGCGTCGAGGCCGGTAGAGGCCTTGAACTGAGCCAGAGTCAACGGGGTGGTCCAGTGCCTTGCCGAAGTGATCTTCACATCAGAAGGGCTCAGGATCTGGTCGGGGTAGCACTGCCATTGTACGAGGTCGACAAGGTGAGTGGTTACATCGACGATAGCCTCGCCTTGCTGCTCAACATCGTAGAACCATGCCGGACGGATGTTAGGCTTACCTGAAACCTCTTTGTAGAAGTGGTGCACGCTTTCCATGGTGATGCCCGGATTCTCGGGAGTACCCTTCTCCTGAGAGCCGTAGATGTCGGGAATCAGGGAGAGTTCACGCTGGAGGATGGTGGTGATCTCATGACGCTCGGTCATGATGTCATACAGCAGCACGTTCTTCTGGTTGGCAATCTTGAAACATTCTTTCAACACCTCGAAGTTCTCGGGATTGATGGCCATAGGCTTGTCCGCGAGGACATTGATGCCGGCCTCGAGAGTCTTCTTGATGTATTCCGTCTTCTTGAGGTTGTTACCTGCAGTCACCATTACGTTGGCCTTGCCGTCGGAGATCATCTTCTCGAGGAAGTCGGGACCGGTATAGATTATCTCATTCCACGATGTAGGATTGTCGGCACGTGTGTTATATGCCTCGATCTTTGCAAGATGCTCCTGGAGATCCTCACCGGGATTGGAATAAACATATACGTCCTTGCTTACCTGGGGGTAAGATGTCTTCTGGACGAGAGCTGCGTGGAAATGACCCGGGTCGAGAGTGGCGATCACCACCTGCTTGGGACCCTTGTCTTTCTGCGAGCATGCGCAAACCATAAGCAATAATGCGAGGGATGCTGATATCAGGACAGATTTTCTCATACTTCCAAACTATTTCTTAGTAACTTTTACGATAGGCGGCTCTCCGAAATCGGCCCAGATCTTCTCAGCCTTTGAAGGAGTCATCATGCCGTCATAAGCGTAAAACCTGTACTTGAGGGTATAGGTGCGGTTTGCCTTGAGCTTCCAGTCTTTGTTCTTCGTGGGCACGAAGTTCATGTAGACGTCGCCGCGGCCGCCGTTCTGCTGCTCGTTCCAGATGCGGATGGGCTCAGGATAGTTGTAGTCGTCGGGATGGCACATATAGAGCAGACCGGCTACGTTGTTGCCGACACCTGTGCCGCCGTTGGTGTAAAGCCAGCGGCCGGTGGTGTTGTCAATCTGCTGACGGGTCTTGCCCTCAGAGCTCATCATCTCGACATTCTCCTTAGTCCAGACTGCGTTGGCACGGAAGCCGAGGCCGGCGTAGCGGTACTCCTTGAGAGTGACAGGCTTGCTGCCCGGAGTCAGTTCAGACTCGAAGTCCCAGAGATAGCCGTCGCCCACGTTGTAGACCTTGACTTTCCATACTTCACGCATAGCAGTCCTCTCGCCGGCATCGGTGAAAACGATGTGGTTCAGGGAAGCATTGAAGCCAGAGAAGACATCACCTTCATACAGAGCCTCTACAGCCTCGGGACGGACTGTACCCTGGCGCTCGATGAGGTTCCAGCAGTCATATACCTGACCGTCGTACATGAGTTTGGTCCAGGGATTCCAGATGCCGTAGTGGTGACGGTGGTCTGCAGGCTGGATGTTGGTCAGCACGAAGCCTGAAGGAGTGTATGCAGGGTGGATGTAACCTCCGCGGTTGAAGATAGGATCGACGCCTGCAGGAGACTGATTGATGGCGAAGTTGTACTTCAGCACATCCTTGCCGTTCTTCCTGAGCACGACAGCCTTGCTGTCCATCTCGGCAGTCATCTTCTTGTCAGCCTTCTTGGCCCTTACCTTCTTGGCCACGTAAGTGCGGACCTGGTAGGGAGCAGTGTTGCCTGTAAGGATGAATACCAGCTCGGATTTCTTGCCGTCCAGGAGAACCTGGCAGGGAGTGGCCACTTCGCCGCCGTTGGTGGTCTCGTAGAGCTCCACGGCATGTTTATCCTTGACTTTCAGCGCTGATATGTCGGCTGTTACCACACAGTCGGTGCGGTCATGCTTTCCGGCATTGACAGATATGTTTACCGATGCTCCGTAAGAGAGAACCGGAATGAGAAGCGATAATACTATAAGTTTGAATTTCATGATTATGAGATGTTATACGGGGCACGCATCGGACGTGACAGCATTGAGTTGGCCTCGTCGTCGTTGATGAATCTTTCTTTGATAGGATCCCAGTAGAGTTTGCGGTGCAGGTGCATAGCGATGAACTGGAGCAGGCAGACTGCGCATGAGCGGTGGGCAATCTCGGCAGGAGATACGGTGAGAGCGCGGCTCTTCACGCACTCCAGGAAGTTGCCGTGCTGGTCCTCGCTCTTGTAGAGGTGAACCTCGTTCTCTCCGAGAGGCTCGGTGATGATCTCGGGCCTTGAAGCCTGGAGGGCCTGGCTTGAAGAGTTCATCTGAGGATCGCTGGGCAGTACGGTGTAGTTGCCGCGGCATACGAAGATCCAGCCGTCGGTGCCTTCGAAGTAGATACCGTTGGGTTTCTCCTTAGAGTCGGTGCAACCCCTTACGATGACGTCGTCGGCATATCTCATCTCGGTATGGTAATCGCCGTGAACATCCCAGAGGCCGCTGTCGGCAAATTCAGCCTCACCGTAAACCTCCAGCGGACCGCTGTACTCTGTACCCATGCCCCAGTGGGCGATGTCGAAGTGGTGCACGCCCCAGCCGGTAATCATACCGGCTCCAAACTGCTCGCAGCGGAGCCAGCCCGGACGGCCGTAACCCCTCTGCGGGTGAACGCGGTCTTCGGTGTAGTAAACGTACGGTGTAGAACCGAGCCATTTCTCATAGTTGAATCCTGCGGGAACAGGCATTTCCTGGGTGTTTCCACCTGCCGGGTCGCCGGGGAGACGGACCTCGACGAGTTTCAGCTTACCGATACGGCCGCTGCGTACGAATTCACAGGCCATACGGAACTGAGAGCCTGAACGCTGCTGTGAGCCGAGCTGGAATACGCGGCCTGAAGCATTCACTGCATTACTCATCAGACGGCCCTCTTCAACAGTGAGGGAAGTCGGTTTTTCAAGATAAATATCCTTGCCTGCACGGACTGCGTCGATGGCAATCTTTGCATGCCAGTGGTCAGGAGTGCAGACTACGACTGCGTCGATATCCTTGTTGGCAAGGAGATCTTCATAGTCGGCATAAACGATGGCCTCGGGGCGGTTCCATCCTCTGCGCTCGTAGAAATTCTTAACGAGGGTCTTTGCATCTTGTGCACGATGTGCATCGAGGTCGCAGACAGCGAGCATGTTAGCCTGTTCGAACTTCATGATGCCGGGCATGTCGAAGCCCTGGCTCTGGCGACCGGTGCCGATAGCACCTACATTGATCCTTTCTGAAGGAGCATTCGCGCCGAATACATGGGAAGGCACAATAGAAGGGGCGACGATTAAGCCCGCTCCTGTCAAAGCAGTGCTCTTCAGGAATTTACGTCTAGAAATATCAGTCATGATAAAGGGGTTGATAAAGGTTTATAATGGTTTTTATTGCTTATTTTACAAAAAGCCCAAGTTTCCTTGTAAAGTTAGGAATTAAAAACAAGGAAAACAAGCCGTAAAACCACAAAAAGAATCAGTTTCTGCGCAACTCAAGGGTATTGTCTATCACATCCGGCAGCTCTTCGGGGAAATGCGTGACAAAAAGCAGAGTTTTGTCGCTGTCGCTGCAGAAACGCTCTATTGCCGCCTTTGCGACCGAGCGGCGGCCGGAGTCGAGCCCCTGGAACGGCTCGTCGAGGATCAGAAGGTCGGGATTTTTCACGAATGCGCGCACCAGCAGCACCAGACGCTGCTCGCCGCTCGACAGGGTCGGGAACAGACGCTGAGCCAGATGTCCGGCGCCGAAGAACTCCAGCAGAGCGCTGCTTGTGGCAAACTCTCCGACGCGATCGCGGCCTGCTCCGGCATAGCCGTCGGCAAAGCCTCCGGCCACTACTTCCACTGCAGGAATATTGTCGTTGAAGCCGCTGTGCATCTCGCTGGAGAGGTAGCCGATGTGCTTCTTGATGTCCCAGATGCTCTCGCCGCTGCCCCTGGGCACGTCGAACAGCGTCATGTCGAGCGAATAGGCCTTCGGATTGTCAGCGCACACCAGGCTAAGCAGAGTACTCTTGCCGCTGCCGTTCGGCCCGGTGACATTCCATGCCTCTCCCCTTTTCACCGTCCAGTCCAGCCCGGAGAAGATAGTCCTTTCGCCGTATGCTATGGTGATGTTACGCATGACGACAGCATTCTCGTAGCTGACCTGCCTGCGGCCTGTAAACGGAAAATCCGGCAGCTGGATGCAACTCTCAGCCCTGCCTGCGCCAAGGGCCAGAGCCTCGCTGCGGGTCATTTTCGCTGAGCATGTCAGGTTCTTCATGAAATAGACGTGAGTCACCAGCGGCGGGACCATGTCGAGGTCTGTAAAAGTCATGATAAAGCTGACTCCAAGCCGCTCCGACACCAGATCCATCAAGCCGCACAGCAGCTCGCGGGTCTCCGGATCGAGGCCGATGAAAGGAGCTTCCAGCACCAGCACCTTCGGAGCCGAGAGCAGGGCTTTTGCCAGATGGTATCTGCGCAGTTCGCCGGAAGAGAGCACCATAATGGTCCGGTCAAGCAGAGGCCCCATGCCCAGCAGGTCGTAGAGTTCCTGCCGCCATTTCTCATCCACCGCCGGCTCCTGAGCCAGCAGATCCCTCACCGAAATTCCGAACTCCCTCTCCGAGGCATGCCAGCGCTGCTGATAGTAATACGGAAATTCAGTTGTACCGTAAGCCCCGTTGAAACGGACTACCTTCAGGGCCTTGTAAGTCTCTCCGCCCAGATTGTGGCGCAGCGTGCCTTCCCTGAGGTAGAAGCCGCCGGCCAGCATGGATATAAGAGTGCTTTTGCCGCTGCCGTTGCCGCCAACAAGGGCGATCTGCTCCCCTTCGTCCAGTTCGAAATCGACAGGAGCCGCCAATCTGCGGAAAGGATTGGAGATTACGGCAGAACGCAGTGAAATGAGGCTGCCCATGGCATCAGACGAAGCGTCCGTCGCGCATTTCGAGGCAACGGTCGCTGAGACGCGCAAGGTCGCGGTCGTGGGTGACTATTACGAAGGTCACCCCGTGGGTGTCCCTGATCTTGAAGAAGAGGTTGTGGAGCTCCTCCCTGGTCTTGCTGTCAAGATTGCCGGAAGGCTCGTCGGCGAATATCACCGAAGGTGAATTGACCAGAGCCCTGGCGACGGCCACGCGCTGCTGCTCTCCTCCGGAAAGCTGCGAGGGTTTGTGGTCGAGCCTCTCTCCCAGCCCCAGCTCTTCGAGAAGGGCGGCTGCCTGGTCGGGATCCCTGCGGCCGGCGATCATCGCCGGAATCATCACGTTTTCCTTGGCAGTGAACTCGGGCAGCAGATGGTGGAACTGGAAGACGAAGCCTATCTTGCGGCAGCGGAAGTCGGCCAGCTCCTTCTCGGACAGGCTGAAGATGTCCTGGCCGTCGATATAGACCTTACCTGCGTCCGGCACGTAGAGCGAACCGAGTATCTGGAGCAGGGTGCTTTTGCCCGCTCCACTGGCGCCCACGATGCTGATGACCTCGCGGTCTTCAGCCGTGAAGTCGATGCCTTTGAGGACCTTGAGGTCGCCGAAACTCTTTTCTATGCCGGTGGCTTGAATCATATCCAGACAAAAATAATAAAAAAACTAATACGGGTCGACGTCGACGACTATGTCCACGGCCGGTTTCATGAAGCTGCGCATCTCCTCTACGAGGGCAGCGACGCGGCTCTTGGCGGAACGGGCTAAGGCATTTTTGGCCAGCTTCACCCAGAATACGGCCATGAATTGTCCCTGAACCTTGTTGACGGCCGGGGTCATGGGACCCATGAACTCTATGTCGGGCAGCTTGGCAAGGCGGGACTTTATCTCGCCGGCCATTGTGAACACGCGGCCTTCGTAGCGGTCGCGTACAGTAAGCGAGATGAGGCGCACATACGGAGGGAAGGCGAAGTTGCGGCGTTGGGCCAGCAGCGCGTCGCAGTCATACTTGCCGGCGGCTGCATCTTTCAGGATGGGGTAGTCGCTCTGGTACGTCTGGATCACGAAGCTGCCGCCACTGCCCCTTCTGGCCGCCCTGCCCTTGAGCTGGGCCAGCAGCTGGAGCGCCTTTTCGTCGCAGCGGAAATCCTGCAGGCTGACGACTGTGTCCGCATTTATGACTGCCACCATCGAAAGGTTGGCGAAGTCGAAGCCCTTGGTTATCATCTGGGTGCCGACCATTATGTCTATGTCGCCGTTCCGGAAACCTTCCAGGACCTCCTTCTCATCTTTTGCAGAGGCGGTGACGTCGGCGTCGAAACGGGCCACTACGGCGTCGGGGAACAGCTGCTGCAGCTCTTCTTCAAGCTTCTCAGTGCCTGCGCCGCGGAGGGCCAGGCCTTTGCTGCCACAGTTGCCGCAGACGGCTTCGTAGGGGGTCTGGTAGCCGCAGTAGTGGCAGCTGAGCACGTTTTTGAACTTGTGGTAGCTCAGGGCCACGTTGCAGGACGGGCAGCGGGGCACCGAGCCGCACTGCGGGCACTGCACGTATGACGAGTAGGAACGCCGCGAGCGGAACACCATTATCTGCTCGCCACGGTCGAGGGCGGCGCGCATCATGTTCACCAGCTTCATTGAGAAGGAACCCTTGACATCGTGAGCGGCCCAGGCGCGATTCATGTCTATCACCACGGTCTTGAGCTCGGGCTCTCCGTAATATCTCTCCTTGAGCTCCACCAGGCCGTATTTGCCGGTGCGGGCGTTGTATATCGACTCCAGCGACGGGGTGGCGCTGCCCAGCAGGATGTCGGCCTTGTGGAAACGGGCGAACATCACGGCCAGGTCGCGGCCGTGGTAGCGCGGAGCCGGGTCGGTCTGCTTGTAGGAGCCGTCATGCTCTTCGTCCACCACTACCAGCCCCACGTCGCGGTGCGGCAGCAGCAGGGCCGATCTCGTGCCGAGCATGATGTATGGTTCTTCCGACGATACTATCTTGTCATAGATATCCTTACGCACTGCAGGTGTCTGGCGGGAATGCCAAATAAGCAGCTTGTCGCCGAATACAGACCCGATGCGCTGCTCCAGCTGCCGGGACATGGCAATCTCCGGCACGAGGTAAAGCACTCCCCTGCCCTTTTCCAGAGTCTTGCGGGCCAGGGCCATGTAGATCTCTGTCTTGCCGGCCGCGGTCACTGCATCCAGCAGCACCGTCTTCATCCCGCCTGCGAAATAGTTCTCTATGGCATCCATTGCCTGCTGCTGGGCCGGCGAAAGGACAGCTTCGGGCTGGCTTTCGTACTGCGGCAGCTTCTTGCGCAGGCTGCGCTTCTTTTCGACCTGCTTGAAGAACTGGGCGGGGCAGGCGCTCTTGAAGACTTCTCCCAGAGTGCAGAGGTAATAGTCCGCGATGCTCTTCCAGAATTCCATCTGGGCAGCGCTGATCACCGGCAGTGCCGTCTTGACCTCGTCTATTTCATGCACTGCGGCAGGGTCGAGGCCTGCAGCCAGGCCGCCTTTGCGGCACACAACGGCCAGATAGCGGCGCCCGTGGAAGGTAACTGCCACCCAGCTGCCCACGCCTACGCTTTCCTGCAAGGCTTCGGGCAGAGAATAGCTGACCTCCCCGGCGAGCCGGAGCGGCAGAATCACATCTACGTAAATTCTGTCGGCTGTCATCCCAGATAGTTTATCGTATTGCGCTTGAGTTTTCCGATATTGGCGTCGACCAGACTGCGTATCGCCTGCTTGTTGACCTTGCCGACGCCGGCCATGGGTATTTCAGACATAGCCACATAGAAATCGGGGCGTCTGTTTTTTCCCAGCCTCTGCCTCAGATATGATATCAGGGCTTTGATGTCTGTCACTGCAGCCTGGTCTTTCAGAAGCACGGCCACCACCTTCTCTCCGAAGACAGCGTCGCGGAGGCCGACCACCTGAGAGCCTTCAATGCCTTCAAAGCTGTCTATCACCAGCTCCACGTGCTTGGGAGAGATGTTCTCGCCGCCGCGGATTATCATATCCTTGCACCTGTCCACGATCCAGTATTTCCCGGTCTGGTCTTTTTTCGCCACGTCTCCCGTGTGGAACCAGCCTTCGTCGTCGTATGATGCTGCAGTGATTGTAGCGTCCAGATAGCCCAGCATCATGCCTTTGCCCCGCAGGCAAAGCTCACCCTGGATCATGCCGTCCTCCGAGAGGCCGTAGCCCGGGGCGATGCGGGCTTCCATATTGCCCACAGGCCAGCCGGCAGATGTACCGCGTTCGGCGGCGGGACGGTCGAAGCCCTGGCCGAGGGCCCAGCTTGCACATTCAGTCATACCGAAGCCGCACATCACATTTTCCTTGCCGAAAGCCTTTCCCATATTGTCCACCAGTTCCTGTGAGGTGTATGACCCTCCTACTATGGCTCTCCTTACGCTGGACAGGTCGTAGCGCCGGACCAGATCCGGAGAGAACAGCAGCTGGTACATTGTGGGCACCATGTTCAGGACTGTGCAGCGGTATTTATTTATAAGATTCAGTGTGCCACGGGCAGTGTAGGTCCTGCTCACTACGAGGTCGGCCCCCGCCATGAAGAACGAGCAGCAGATGAGCACACTGCCGTATATATGGCTGATGGGCAGATTCAGCAGCATGACGTCGCCGGAGTCCAGACCAATGGTCTTCATGAAGTCCGTCGCGGAGTTCATGAGGCTTTCCGGGCCGTGCATCACTCCTTTCGGGTCGGCCGTGGTGCCGGAAGTGAACATTATCATCAGCAGGTCCGTGCGCTCCGGTTCGAAGGCCGGCAGTTCGTTTTCCTGGCGGTTGCGTCTGTAGTCATGGACAAAGGCATCCATGCGGTCCAAAGTCACTACAGCCGGCACACTGTGAATGAGTCTTGCGGACACGGGGCCTTCCATTAAGTGGAACAGAAGTTTTACGCCAGCCGTCCGGGTCATGTAGAGTATCTCGTCTTCGACACATTTGGAACTTATCGGCACTGCCACAGCTCCTATCTTCAGCAGGGCGAAGAAACATTTCATCCAGTACGAAGTGTTCTGGCCGAACAGGGCCACCCGGTCGCCACGGCCGATGCCGCAGCCTGTCATGGCCCCAGCATACTCATCCACTCCTTCCAGGAATTCCGAATATGAATACTTCTTCTCTTCGTCAGGGAAATGTATCGCAGAATCCGGGTAGCGGACCGATGCCTCCTTGAACAGTTCGTAGAATGATTTCATGCCGCCTCCTTATGATTTCCACTTGATTCGTGCACTGACGAAGTGCGAGCCTTCTGCCGAGCGCACTGAGAAGAGGGTCATGTCGTCGGCCACGTCTTCGTAGCAGACTTCTATATCTTCACCATAGACGGCCTCCTTGGAATAGACTATCTCGAATCTCTCGGCCTGCCTGTCATAAACCAGATCTATGGGGTACGAATCCATTATCCACTGGACATACTGCATACTGTTGGTATGTCCGTTATAGTCTATGTCGCTGTAGACGACCTTATGCCTATAGATGTTATCTCCGGAGGCCTGCGGCAGCTTGCCCGGCAGCTCTGCGGAGACTGTCTCGCCAGTGGCGTAGTCTGCGATGTTGGTATCTCTTATGACGTTCACCGGACGGCGGGTCTTCAGGTCGATTATGGCCCATTCGGTAGTTGCCGTGCAAAGGATCTCACCGGCCTCGTCGCGCATTATGAAATTCCTTGTGGTGAGCAGCCTGTTCACTCCTTCGACCCATGTCTCGATCGTCACCTTGTCCTGCTCCACGGGGAGTCTTTTGATGTCAACTGCGAATTTGGTCAGCACCCACGAGATGCCTTCTCCGCCGATCAGGTTCAGCGTGCCGAAACCGTGCTTGTCGGCATCTTTGCCGGAAGCAGCGAGCAGCGCGCGTTCCAGGGCTACCATCCTGAAATGCATCTTTCCGTCCACGTCGTGGGCGGGTATCACATATTCATAGCGGTTTCTTTCCATCGTTGCTTTGATTTGAGGGGCTAAAGGTAGCTGAAAATTCACAATTAAGAGTGGTGGTTTAGGATTATTTCAGTAAATTGGCCGAAAACTGTTTTACTATGAAAAGGGCCCTTTTTATCATTGCGCTGGTTGCTGCCATGATGTCTGCGACCGGCTGCGTAATCGTCAGCAACAAAACAACCGAATCTTCTGATATGGGTAATCAAGTTATCGAAACAATCATGGCCCGCCGTTCGGTGCGCCAATACACCAACCAGGCAGTGCCCCGCGAGCTGCTGCAGCAGATTGCAGAATGCGGCGTGAATGCCCCCAACGCCATGAACAGCCAGAACTGGGAAGTGCGCATCATCGATGATGAGGACTGGTTCAACGGCGCCACTGCTGCCATGCAGGGCGGCATGTTCGGAGGCGACAGCAACGACCCCAATTTCCGCAACGCTTTCCGCAATGCTACCGCGGCTATCGCCGTGGCCTGTCCTGACGATCCTTCCGGAATGGCGCTTATCAACGTAGGCCTGCTCGGCGAGAATGTCTGCCTGGCAGCCAAGTCTCTCGGCCTGGGTTCTGTCGTAATGGCCGGCCCCGTGATGAGCCTCACCAGCTCGCCTGCAGCCAAGCCGTATCTCGACAAGCTGAACTTCAGCGAGGGCTACAAGCTCCGCATCATCATCGGCCTTGGCTATCCGGCCGAGGATCCTGCCGCAAAACCCCGCGACCTTGGCAAGATCAAGTTCGTAGACTAGTCATGAAAGTTCTGCTTATCAACGGCAGCCCTCATCAGAAGGGCAATACATATGTCGCACTTGCTGAGATAGCCGCCCAGCTGGAGAAGTCCGGCATCGGGAGCGAGATTGTATGGATCGGCAACAAGCCGGTGCGCGGCTGCATCGCCTGCGGACGATGCCGCACCGGCATTGAAGGCTGCGCTTTCGATGATGATGTCTGCAACGGCTTTTCTGCGAAGATGAAGGAGGCGGACGCGCTTGTTGTCGGCTCGCCGGTTTATTATGGCCAGCCGAACGGCGCACTGCTCGCCGTCATGCAGAGGATGTTCTATTCGAACGGCGACGCTTTCCGCGGAAAACCGGCCGCTTCTGTAGCCGTATGCCGCCGCGGCGGCGCCACTGCTGTCTTCCAGGCGCTGAACATGCCGTTCCAGATGCTGAACATGCCTATAGTATCGTCGCAGTACTGGAACATAGTCTACGGCGGTGCTCCCGGCCAGGCGGCTCTCGACGCAGAAGGCCTGCAAACCATGCGCACCCTCGCCACCAACATGGCCGCGCTGCTCACCGCCACCGACGCCCGTCCCGCCCCCGGCTCCCCCGAGCCATGGACCCCCACGAATTTCATAAGGTAGTTACCGGCGAGACGCCCCGTATGACTCCCAGTCAAATGTCAAATAGGTGCCCAAGGCACCACATACAAAAAGCCCAGCGATTCGCTGGGCTTTTTGTTTGTGGTGCCACCGGGAATTGAACCAGGGACACACGGATTTTCAGTCCGTTGCTCTACCAACTGAGCTATGGCACCTTTGGTTTGGGAGCGCAAATATAGGACTTAAATGGAAAACACCAAAAAATTATTGAGGTTTTATCTTGATTTTCATTCCCGGGTAAATCTTCGTATTCTTGGTAAAACCATTCAAAGTCAAGATATCATGCAGAGTCACACCGTCAAACTGATTTGCAATCGCCCAGAGCGTATCACCCTTCTTGACAGTATACATCACATAGCCGCCCGAAGAAGTAGTAGCCGGAGCGGCCTGACTCGAAGAAGTTGAAGAAGACGCCTTGGCCGTAGACGATGACGACGAACTGCTTGTAGAAGTAGATGTCGACGAGCCCTTGCCGTAGATACGGAGCCTCTGCCCCACCCTGATGGTATTGCTGCGCAAATTGTTCCAGCTCTTCAAGTTATTGACAGTAGTGCCGTAGCGGCGGGCGATGCCGCCAAGGGTGTCGCCGCTGCGGACCTGATATGTCACGTAGCTGCCGCTGGCCACTGTAGCCACTGTGCCGTTCTGGATCTGTTTCAGCTTGACAGGATTGAAATAGAGAGTATCCTTGTAGCCGTATATTTCATTCTCCTTGTCCACAAAAGGAATAGTGTAATTGTACGGGAGACGGAGGATGTATTCATGAGAATCGGCAGGAATGATGTCGTAGAGATACTGGGGGTTCAGGTCCCTGAGCTCCTCCATGCTTACGCCGATATTCTCGCTGATCTGGCCGAAGTGCAGGTTGCGGTTGATCATGAAGGTATCCACATGGGCCGGCATGCTCAGCTGGGCCGGAACAAGATTATGCTCGGGATAGTAAGTCAGCACGTACAATGCTGCCACGAAGGCCGGTACGTAGCCGCGGGTCTCGCGGGGCAGATAATTGTAGACATCCCAGAAATCCTTGCCGCCGCCGCTGCGACGTATCGCCTTGTTGACATTACCGGAACCGCAGTTGTAAGAAGCGATGGCCAGACCCCAGTCGCCGAAGATGTCATAAGCGTCGCGGAGATACTGGGCGGCAGCCCGGCACGACTTGATGGGGTCGAAACGCTCGTCCACATAAGAAGTCATCTCGAGGTTGTAATGGCGGGCCGTAGTGGCGATGAACTGCCACATACCCTTAGCCTTGGCGCGGGACACCGCACGGCTGTTGAGGGCCGACTCGATGACAGCCATAGCCTTGAGCTCCTGAGGCAGGTCATACTCCATGAAGATGTCTTCGAACTGGGGCATCCAGTAGCGGGCAAGACCGAGGATGTTCTGAGTCTTCGAGGGCATCTTCTCGGTATACTGGACAATATAGTTGCGGATGATCGGATTGTACGGGATCTTGATGAACGAATTCATCTTGTTGAGCCTGTTAATGAACACAGAATCCGGAGTGTTTGACACAAGCACTATGTCATCGACGTTGGGAAGCTCGAAATCGGCCGAACTCATGTCGTGCTCCACATACCAGATAGACAGCAGCGAGTCGGTGTTGTGGAACTCCTCGGCCGGCTCGTCCACCGAGAACTCATCCTCGTCGTCCGTCATGTCGATAGGCTCTCCCTGGACAGTAATCTGATAGAGCTCGTCATATGCTGCCTGGAGGGAGTCCAGCTTCATTTTCAGCATCAACACTGAGTCCTGGTATCTGCCGCGCTGGAACAGCTGACGCTGGGCG
The DNA here is from genome assembly GCA_017548725.1 of Bacteroidales bacterium. GTDB lineage: Bacteria > Bacteroidota > Bacteroidia > Bacteroidales > UBA932 > Equibacterium. The sequence continues at coordinate 20,674 of JAFYZI010000172.1, read as the reverse complement.
CTGGCAAGAGTCGGGGTGAGTGAAAGGAGAATGATGGAAAAGAGGATGATCCGGGTAATCTGTTTCATATCTAGAATGTGAGGTTCATTTGGAAGCCGTAGGACAGAGGAGAATTCGAAGCGAAGTAACGCCCGTCCAGAGGCTCTATAATTGCAGGTTTGACATTAAACGACAGATCGTCGTTCACATTGAAATCGCTCATGTGGGCGAAAACGTTGGCATCGATGATGTTCAGCGCGTAGACAACTATCGACGCCACTATTGAATAGTCGCGGTAGCGGCGGTAGAGGTCGCGGTATACCTTTGCCTGGGAAGCCGCGATGTGGCCCGTGTAGCCGCTGCCGGAGTCGGTCGCCATGTTGTATATGTAGCGGAAACGCTTGTACTGCATGTCGTTGAAATGGTAGGTGTAGGCGCAGACCATCAGACCGCCGTACCATATCGGAATGTGCCACCAGTCGCCGTTGTATGCCTGGCCGAGGCCGGGCAGCAGAGCCGAATAGATCGCAGCTTTGGCCGGGTCGGGATGCTCGTCGGTCGGCAGGCTCACCACTCCGTCCAGCAGTGTCCCCCAATAGACCGCCCCGGCGCCGGCGAAGCTCAGCGCGGCGATAGTAGAATACTTCTTCTCGCCGGTGTCCATATACTTGTTGCGGCTGGTGACGCCGAAGTAAATGCCGGTGCCGATGCCTCCGTAGATAATCGGAAGCTTCCAGTAGTCTTTGTTGTAGACCTGCATCACGCCGGGAAGAATGGCATTGCTGGCCAGGGCATATCCGGTCTTGAGGGGCTCCTTGCGCAGCAAGCCGCGCACCATCTGCTTCACAGAGAAGCCGGAGGTGGTGTCGGCAACCACGTCACTCTCAGGATTGACGCCGCTGCTGACGTTCCGGCCGGGAGGGCCGCCAGTGATATCGGTGTTCTGGGTGAACTGTGCGCGGGCGCTGAAACATACAGCACATATCAGAATTATGGATGTGATAAACCTGCGCACCTGGGAACTCTTAAAGTATATTGTTTTCCAACGCCCTCAAAAATCGTGCGATTTCTTCGTCGCCTTTGAATCGGATTGTGATGCGGCCGCTGCCGTCGGCACCCCTCTTGAGGGATATGTCGTTGCGGAAATATTTTCCAACTATCTCGAGCACACGGTAATACTCGTCCGGAAGCTCTTTCTCGACAGGAGCCTCGCTCTTGTCGAGATTCAGCAGCCTTTCGCGGACTTTCTGCTCCAGCTTGCGGACCGACCAGTCGCCGGCAACGCACCTGGTGCACATCTCCATCTGGCTCTCCTCGTCCGGAAGCGACAGCAGAGCCTTGGCATGTCCGACTGAAATGCGGTCCAGCTTCAGAGCTTTCTGGATCTCCGCCGGCAGGCTCAGCAGCCTGAGGTAATTGGCAACTGTAGCCCTCTTCTTCCCCACCCTGTCGGCCATCTGCTCCTGGGTGAAACCGCACTCCTCCATCAGACGGCGGAAACTAAGGGCAGTCTCCACGGCATCGAGATTCTCGCGCTGGATGTTCTCCACGATCGCCATCTCCAGCATGCCGGAGTCGTCGGTCTCCCTGATGTATGAAGGGATAGTTTTCAGACCGGCCATCCTTGCAGCGCGGTAACGGCGCTCGCCGGAAATGATCTGATACCGGCCTTCCGACACTTTGCGGACCGTGATGGGCTGGACTATGCCGATGGTACGGATAGAATCGGCCAGCTCATTGATAGATTCGGCATCAAAAGAGGTTCGCGGCTGATAGGGATTGGGCTCTATCTCGTCGAGAGGCAGCTCCACTCCGGCAGACACTTGTTTTGAGGCTGAAGAGACAGCCTTCTCGCTGTTGCGCTGAATCGTTTCTGCATCCTGGAGCAAGGCGCCGAGCCCTCGTCCGAGCGCATTTCTCTTGGTGGTGGACATATTATGAGTTCTTTTTTACAATTTCCTGGGCAAGGCTCATGTAGTTGTTGGAGCCGGATGAAATCACATCGTAGAGGATGGCCGGCTTGCCGTGTGACGGAGCCTCGCTGAGCCGCACGTTTCGGCTGATCATAGTCTTGAACACCATGTCTGAGAAATGGCTCTTGACCTCTTCCACCACCTGGTTGTGAAGCCTCAGGCGGCTGTCGAACATGGTGAACAGGAAGCCTTCGATAGAAAGGGTCGGATTGAGCTTGTTCTGCACCAGCTTGATGGTGTTCAGAAGCTTGCCGAGGCCTTCCAGTGCAAAATACTCGGGCTGCACGGGAATAATCACGCTGTCGGCGGCAGTGAGCGCATTGACTGTGATCAGGCCGAGCGAAGGAGAGCAGTCGATGATGACATAGTCATAGCTGTCCCTGATCCCAGCCAGGCAGTTTTTCATCACAGACTCGCGCTGGTCGACATTCAGCAGCTCGATCTCGGCGCCGACAAGATTGATGTGCGAAGGCACCACCTGCAGGCAGGCGAGATCTGTATCCAGCAAAGTTTCGGCTACATCTATCTGCCCTATCAGCACTTCATACAGGGTCCGCATCGAATCTGAATCGGGATTGAAATTCAGGCCGGAAGTCGTATTGGCCTGAGGATCGGCATCTATCAGCAGAGTTTTCTTCTCCATCACTGCCAGAGATGCCGCCAGATTGATCGCGGTAGTGGTTTTTCCCACTCCACCCTTTTGATTTGCTATGGCTATAACCTTTCCCATTTCTACAAAATGCTGTTAATACTATATCTGGCAAATTTACAAAATCTTTGTTTATAATTCTTAAATATGCTACATTTGACAACAGCGAATTTTCAGCACAGCACCTAAACCATGCAAGACATCTGGAAAGTAATTGTCAACCCCAATGCAGGAAGCGGCAGGGGGAGCAGAGAATGGGACGAAATAAGCAATCTGCTCAATGCCGCCGGCATCAAGTTCTCAAGCGAATTTTCCCAGTTCAAATACAACTCCATCGACCTGGTTAAGCAAGCCTACCAGGAGGGATACCGCAAGTTCATCGCAGTCGGCGGTGACGGCACCATCCACGAGGTGGTATCCGGCATCATGAGCCTCAACACCCATGATCCGGAGGTGCTGCTGGCCGTGATACCTGTCGGCACCGGCAACGACTGGGGCCGCGAATGGGGAGTGACCACCGACCACAAGCAGGCTGTCGACCTCATCGCTGCAGGCCACACGAAGATCCAGGATCTGGCCGAGGTTCATTCAACGAAGAACGGCAAGGAAAACACCCGCTTCATGGTCAATATCGGAGGCCTCGGTTTCGATGCTAACGTATGCTTCAAGGTCGACAGTTACAAAGACGAAGGCAAGACAGGCAGCAGCCTCTACGTAAGGGGACTGCTGAGGGCATTCTTCGGCTATACCAACAAGCGTTTCAAGGTCGACGTCGACGGCCACAGGTTCTATGAAGGGCCGGTCTTCTCGACCGCATTCGGCATCGGCAAATTCTCCGGCGGCGGCATGATGCAGACTCCCGAAGCCCTCCCGGACGACGGTCTGCTGGAAGTGACGGTCATAAAGAAAATACCCAAGCTGAAAGTCCTCTTCAACATCAAGAAACTTTACTCCGGCGACATATTTACCATCAAGCAGGTAATCCACACCAAGGCAAAAGAGGTTCACGTCGAGACCTTCCCCACCGCCAAGGTTGAAGTTGACGGAGAGGCCGTTGGCTTCTGCCCCGTTTCGGTCACGATGCTGCCGCACGCCCTGCGCATCATAGTCCCGTAATTCAGAATTTCCAGTCTATCTGGCCGCGTACCTCGAAGATGCGGTCTGACTCTTCTTTTGCAAAACCAGTCGTGGCAGCTTTCAGGGACAGCCTGCACTCCCTGAAAAGGATGACAGTCGCCAGCAGGCTGGCCGACAGCCCCCTGCCGCTGTACGACACCACCGAGAAAGTCTGGGGCAGATCCTTCTCATAGGCATAGATACGAGTCTGATAGGACTGCGAATCGAAGCAGGTGACAGAGCCCCACAGCGCGAAGCGGTCTGCAATTCTGCAGTCAGCCCGCAGCGAAGCCCCGAGCCCTCGTTCCAGCCTGTAGCCATGCACTCCGGCGGCCTCCGCCCCGGTGAGCAGCAGCACACAGTCGGCACGGCATGTCAGCGACAGCCGCTGCGAAGGCTTGAATGCAGCCTGCAGCTTCATAGAATGCTTGTGACTGTCTTCATAATCTTTGTATGTATAGTTGTCCTGCAGAAAGACCGACCAACTGTCTTTGGCATACTCACCCCGCGCCTTGAAGCCTGCAACCAGAGACGGTCCGTTGATGCGGTATCTGGGATGAGGATGGTAGCTCACCTCCCCCATCGCCGTCAGGGTAAAATCATTGAACGGCCTGGCCAGTATGTTCGCCACGGCCCCGTACTGGTTGCTCACCGTGGACAAAGACGAGTATGCCCCGCCATGAGTCGCTATGTATTCCTTTGGATAGGCCCTTAGCAGCATCGAGCTCTCGAAGTTGTAGCCCGGCGACCAGACCAGCCCGGCAAGGGCGGCCGGCGTCCCCTTCAAATCGGCAGCAACCTCCCCGAAGAGCCTGCAATGACCCATGTTGTACAAAGCCGACAGGGCCAGATTGCCATACATGCCGTCATACATCTGGTGGCGGTTGTACTCCTGCACCCGCCGGGCGTTGTGCTTGTCGTAGCCATAGCCCGCCACAGTCAGCGACAGCAGCAGCCGGGAAGTCTCGAAACTGTAGTTGACACAGCCGGCAAACTCCCTCAGCGCATCTTTCTGAGCCTTCTGGAAATCAGTCCTGTGATATCCCGTCGTGGGCAGCGAGCTGTAGCTGCTGTCGGTGACTGTAGCGTCCAGAGTCGCGGCGGAAAAGAACAACTGCAGCCATCCTGCAGCCCCGAAATCCAAAGCTGCCGCCATGCCCCGCAAGGCATCGTTCTCCCCGGTGGAGGTATAGCCTTTGAAATCGTTCCTTCGCTTCAGTATGCCGGAAGGGCTGCCGAGAGCCGACATTGAAAATGACTTGTCCATGGCCAGCCCCTGACCGTAGCTCGCCGTGAAATCTCCGGCCAGCAGCTTGAATCGGCCCGCATCGTACTGGATGTGGGCTGAGATGAAGTCGGGCAGCCAGCTCTCCAGCGCATCGCTCTCGAAGGTGGCGCCGTAGCTGAAACGGCCCGCTCCGCCGAGGTATCTGGCATATCGATACAGCCCCTCCTGGGAACTTTTCCATTTGAGTCTCGTCCTGACCTGGGAGAACGCCTGCGCGCGGGCAGCCTCACTATCTTCAAGGGTTATGAAGGGGCGCAGAGTCTCCACCAACTCCGGATTGAAACCGTCCACTGCAGCCAGCTCGGAATAGGACAGCAATTCCCCATATTCTTCCCGGTATTCCAACAGACTTTCGATCTGGAATAGGGACAACAACCTCAGCTCTTCCAGCTGGCTGCGGGTGGCGGCATTCAGATTGAGAGGGGCCAGCAGCAGCGACTCATACCATTGCAGCAGCTCGTCGGCCGAAGCGCCCGACTCCTGGTCCTGCAGCTGCTCCAGTATCTCCTCTATGGCATACGGCACTTCCTGAGCCCGCGCAACCTGCACGGACAGCATCAGCAACGAACATACTACTGCCAGCCTTCTCATGCCGCAAAGCTATAAGAAGGCTTCGTCCTAAGCCGTTTTTAAACGTTTAGATACGTTTAATTTGTCTTGAACTTGAAAGTCACTGCCTTGAGGTCTTCGTTGGCCTTGGCGATCTTGCCGGCCAGCTCAGCCTTGAAAGCCTTCATGCGGGCCATGTAAGCCTCGTCGCCGGCAGCAAGGATCTGCATCGCAAAGATGGCGGCGTTCTTCGCACCGTCGAGAGCCATGGTGGCTACGGGGATGCCGGAAGGCATCTGGAGGATAGAAAGCACTGAGTCCCAGCCGTCCATGGAGTTGGAAGACTTGATGGGAACGCCTATCACCGGAAGCGGAGTGGAAGCAGCGATGACGCCGGGCAGATGGGCAGCTCCGCCGGCACCTGCGATAATCACCTTGATGCCTCTGTCAGCCGCGCCTCTGGCAAATTCAGCGACCTGGTCGGGAGTCCTGTGCGCGCTGAGGGCGTTGATTTCAAAGGGGATCTCCATGCTGTCGAAGAATTCGGCGGCAGACTTCATTACCGGCATGTCGGACATGCTTCCCATGATGATGCTTACTATCGGTTTCATGCGAATATTGAATATCAGTTTGTGCAAAATTAATATTAAATTTGTGAATTCGTAAAAAGCATATCTGATATGGACAAGAGAGTAAAGCTCCACGACAAATACTTCGTGCCTTACATTCCTCACAAAGATCTTATCAAGGCCGTCGACGAGGTGGCCGCCAAGGTCAACGCCGACTACAAGGACAGCGGCAAAGTGCCCGTAGTCCTCTGCGTGCTCAGCGGCTCTATCGTATTCTGCGGCTATCTGCTCACCAGGCTTGAATTCCCCTGCGAGCTGGCCGCCATCAAGGTAACGTCCTATGAGGGCACCCGCTCCACCGGCAACATCAAGGAAGTTCTGGGTCTGACCACCGATGTGGACGGCCGCGACGTCATCATCGTAGAAGACATCGTCGACACCGGTTCCACCATCGTCAAGCTCTGCGAGCACCTGGCCTTCAGAGGCGCCGCCAGCATCAAGATATGCACCATGTTCCTCAAGCCCGAAGTCTACCACAAGGACCGCAAGCTGGACTATGTGGGAATGGAAGTGGCCAACAAATTCATCGTCGGATTCGGCCTGGACTACGACCAGCTCGGCAGGAACTTCTCCGACATCTACATCCTCGACAAAAATCAATTTGAAGATACCATGAAATACTACATCCTCTTCGGCCCTCCCGGTGCAGGCAAAGGCACTCAGGCCAAACTTCTCGTTGAAAAATTCGGATTCCACCACGTTTCTACCGGAGACCTGCTCCGCAAGGAAATGGCGGCCGGCACACCCCTCGGTCTCAAGGCCAAGTCTCTCATCGAGCAGGGTTCGCTTGTTCCCGACCTGGTAGTAATCGGCATGATCAAGAGCGAAATCGAGAACAATCCTTCTGTTCCCGGCTTCCTTTTCGACGGTTTCCCCCGCACCACCGAGCAGGCCGCTGCGCTTGACGAGATGCTCAAGGGCTTCGACCAGAGCGTGACCGCAGTGCTGTCGATCTCTATCAGCGACGAGATGGTCAAGGAGCGCATACGCCACCGCGCGCTGCTCGAGAACCGTCCGGACGACACCAAGGACGAGGTCATCGCCAACCGCATCAAGACTTATCACGACAAGACCGAGCCCGTGATCGATTTCTACAAGGCTCAGGGCAAATATCGTGAAATCGACGGCGTAGGCACCATCGAGGAGATTTTCAAGAAAGTCTGCGACATTATGTAAGGAAGGCTACGCGGCGATAAGCCCGATGAGCCATTTTCCGATGAACCAGAGCACCGGCACGAGCAGCGCCGGGAGCATGTCCAATGTCTTTATCTGACGGATTTTCAGAAGAGACAGGCCGGAAGCTGTGATAATCAGGCCTCCGATTATGAGCAGTTCGCACATCAGCGCGTCGCTGATGGCGGTAGCTGAGATTTTTGCGATGAGATAGAACATCCCCTGCCAGCAGAACAGCACGGGAGCTGCGAGGGCCATACCTATTCCATAGGTAGATGCGAATATGAACGAAGACACAAGGTCCAGAGTGGCGTTCGTGAAGAGCAGAGTGTTGTCGCCCTGCAGAGCGCTGGTCATAGGGCCGAGCATCGACAGAGGGCCGACGCAGTAGAGCAGGCAAGCGGTAGAAAGACCTTCGGCGAGGGATGAACGCCCGTCCGCGGAAGAGTCTTTCTTGTTGCCCAGTTTATCAATGAGATTGTGGAAACGGCCGTCGATATTGATCCAGGTGCCGACTACCACACCAATGGCCATCGCCAGCACGAACAGCACAGGGAACTCGCTGTTCGGCATGTTGCGGATGGTCGAGCCGAGGCCTATGCCGAGGCAGGCCAGTCCGAGAGCCGTATAGACGGCTTCTTTATATTTTTCCTTGACACCACGATGCACCAGGGCTCCGATGACGGAGCCCACGATGATCGTACATGTATTGACAATGGTGCCAAGCATAATGCTACAGGCTGTCGCCGAAGTCGGCGCGGAACTTCTCGACGAGTTTCTGCTGCCAGTCGCTGACAGGTTCCAGACGGCCGAAGAAGAAACGCAGCACGCTGGGTTCTTCCACGAACTTCAGACCGCCGATGAGCTTGCGGTTGTCCCAAACCCATTTCACACGGTCTGCTACATATTCCAGCTGAGAGAGTGTGAACACACGGCGGGGCACTGCGAGGCGGAGAAGCTCGAGTGCGGCGTAGCGCTCGCTTCCGTCCCTTTCGCGCTGCTCACTGATGGTACCACGCTCCATACCGCGGATACCGCCGGCAATGTAAATTGCTGCTCCGAGGGCTCCGGCAGGATACTGGCCGTGAGGCATGTCAGGGAAGAACGCACTCGCATTCAGGTGGACGCCGAGACCGCCGGCAGGCCTTACCACGGGCACACCGTATTCATGCAGCTCGTTGACCATGTGCTCGATGAAGAGCGGACCCTGGCTGATATATTCTTCGTCAAGGGTCTCGTAAAGACCGACGGCGATTGCCTCCATTGAGCGGACCTCCATACCGCCATAGGTAAGGAAGCCTTCGTAGAGAGGAACGTACTCTTTCATGCGGAGCATCAGATCCTTGTTGTTCGAGCAGATGCAACCGCCACGGGCGAAACCGAGCTTGCGGGCAGAGAAGTAGACGATATCTACTGCGTCGCAGATTTCGATCATGATCTCTTTTATGGTCTTGTTTTTATAAGCCTCTTCCCTGGTCTTGATGAAGTGGAGGTTATCCTGAAGCAGGGATGCGTCAAGAACGCTGATGATTCCTTCCTTCTTGCAGATATCGGCAACTTCGTGGATGTTTTTAGCGCTGATGGGCTGACCGCCGATCAGGTTTGTACCGGTCTCGATGCGGAGCCACTTGATCTGGCTGCGGTGCTCCTTGATGAACGCTTTGAGCCTCGGAATGTCGAAGTCTCCCTTGAAAGGATCCAGGTTGTCTGCGTCAAGACCTTTCTGTGCGACAAGCTCCACTACGTCGGCGCCGACACGGGTGATATGAGCCTTGGCAGTCGTGAAGTGGAAGTTCATCGGCACCAGGTCGCCGGGCTTGCAGAAAGCCTCTGCAAGAATGTTCTCGCATGCGCGTCCCTGATGGGCCGGAAGGATGTCATCAAGGCCCATAGTCTCTTTTATCGCTCTCTTGAGGCGGTAGAAGGTCTCACTGCCGGCGTAGGCGTCATCTGCCTGGAACATGGCTGCCTGCTGGTTGTCACTCATGGCGTTGACGCCGGAGTCAGTCAGCATGTCGATATAGATGTCTTTGTTGTGAAGCAGGAAGGTGTTGTTTCCGGCTTCTTCCATTTTCTTCTGACGCTCTTCAACCGGTAAGAGGAATAACTTCTGCACGATGCGCACTTTGTGCATCTCAAGAGGAACCTGATGGTCCTCGCAATAAAACTTGACTGTTGACATTGTTAAAGGGTTAAGAATTGTATATTGGCACAAAATTAAGCATTTTTTGGACACTTCGGCAAGAATTGCAAACAAAAAAGGGCTTCCTGCAGGAAGCCCTTTTCATTGACCGGATTACAGGTTATTTCGGCATCTGCGCTCCGTAGTTTGCAACCTTGCCGAACAGGTCTTTGGCCTTTTCCCAAGGATACTTGTTGCAGTACATGCTCGGGCGTACGATCTCTGTTCCCTGCTGGTTGAGACCGAAGATGCGGTTCACCTGATTGGCGGCAGAGTTGGGATTGTAGCTCTGGGACTGGATCATGGACAGGCTCATGAAACCTTCCAGATAAGGCTTGTCGATGGCGTTGATGAAAGCCTCGTTCTCGGGCATCTCTACGTTGCCTTCGTATTTGGGACCGATCTGCTCAGCCTCGTCAATCCTTGAAGCAGGCACTGAAATAGTAGCTGCGCCTGATGAAGCGAGCTCGAGGTCGCGTTTGTTGGCGAAGAAGTAGTTGTCGTAGAGGTTGCTGATCTTGGCAGCTTCCATAGCCTTGTTTGACTCGTAGAACACTCTTTCAACTGCGCAGTTGCTGTTGCAGCCGAAGATGTTGTTGTGGACGTCGATGGTGCGGATACCGTTCATGAAACGGAAGCCCTGTCCCATGTCTTCGAAAGCCTTGGTACGAGTCCAGGTGAAGAGGACTGTGTTGTGGTGGAAGTCGAGAGAGACTTCAGGAATGTCGGCATCCTTTACATTACCCTTAACCTGGCAGGCAGCATAGCGGCATGCGATGAAGATGTTGTTGCAGATCTCCATGTGGCCTTTGCCCATGAGAGCCTGGATACCGTAGTCGCGGCAGTTGACGAAGATGCAGTTGGAAATACGGACATTGCCTTCCACGTCCATGTGCAGGGCATATTCGTCTCCGCTGGAAGTTCCGACAATCGGGCAGTTGGGAGAAGCGTCAGGCTCTACGAAACGGCCTGTGAGGACGCCCGTGTTGGGAGTGCCGGTAATTTCCAGGTCGACGTTGGCCACACAATAGCGGTTGTTCTCGCCGAGGTCGAATACAAAGCCGTCGATTACAACTGTGCCGACAGGGCCGTTATATCCGTAAGGCCTGCGGGCGTTCCAGTTGAACAGAGGGGCGATGAATTTCTGGTCGGTAGGCTGGATTTTGGTAATATGCTTGATGACGTCGCGCTCGCTGAAGTCGGTTGAATAGCCTCCGTAGATGCTGATGAACTTGCCTCTGTCAGACTCCTGGGAAGAATTGCCGAAACGGCCGATCTCGATATATCCGCGGTCGAGGTTGCCGAGATAGTTACCTTCGGCAACACGAATTTCGTCATTTTCTTCTGCTGCGTCGATAGCTTTCTGCAGGTCTTTCATAGGAGTGGTCGGAGAAAGACCGTCTGCCCTTGCTGAACCCGTGGTTACGCTTACATAATAAGTCTTTCCTTTTGCTGCAGGCGCCCTGTTGGCGGGAGCGTTTGTGTTCCCAGTCGACGACTGGCCTGATGTCGTACCTCCTACAGCTTTCTGCGCCGCATCTTTCAATCCTTTCAAAAGATTCTGAGCCTGGAGCTGGCCACCGCACGACAGTATTGCGATGACAGTGACAGCCAGGACTTTGATTAATGTTTTCTTCATAGTGTCTGGTTTATTTTCTCCAAATTTAGGCAAATTCTCCTTACGCGAGATTACTTTTTACCTTGTTTTTTCAATTCAAAAGCGATAGATTTGTTTGATAGTACACGTTATCTGTATCTGCAATGGACATTTCTTTTATACTGATTGCGCTGGGCCTGCTCATCTTCTTCGCCCACATTTTCAGCGCAGCTTTTGCCAAGACAAGGATTCCGAGCGTACTGCTGCTGATGATCATCGGTCTGATACTCGGGCCCATCTCAGGTCTGATAAGCCCTGATTCATTCGGCACCGCCGGAAGTGTTTTCACCACGATTACCCTTATCTGCATCCTCTTCCAGAGCGGCACGACGCTCGACCTGAAGGTGCTGGGCAAGTCCATCGGCCCCGCCCTGCTGGCCGCCGTCCTCAACTTCATAGTGATCACCGGCATCAGCATCCTGCTCGGAACTTATTTCATGCATATAAAACTGGTCCACAGCTGCTTCCTCGGAGCTGCCCTCGGAGGCACTTCCTCGGCAGTGGTCATACCTATGGTCAACCAGCTGCGACCCTCTGAGAAAGCGGCTACCATCCTCAACCTGGAGGCTGCACTCAGCGACATAATCTGCCTGATCATCGCCATGTCGCTGCTGGAAAGTTTCGGCACCGGAGACGTCAATCCCGGCGAGATTGCCCTGGACATCTTCTTCACGATGCTTGTGTCTTACACAATAGGTGGTGTCGCGGGTTATGCTTGGATCATTATTCTCAAGAAGTGGCTGGTCAATATAAAGAACTCCATGTTCACCACTTTCGCCCTCGCTTTCATAGTCTATGGCCTTACCAATCTGATCGGAATGAACGGCGGCATGGCCATTCTGACCTTCGGCCTCGCTGTGGCGAACTTCCACTCGTCTCCGCTGGCCCGCAAGTCTATGGCAGAAAGGGCTTCGTCCATAGTGCTGAACGACAACGACCGCAACTTCTACTCTGAGATAGTATTCATCCTCCAGACCTATTTCTTCGTTTATATCGGCATCAGCATACGCTTCAACAACTGGCTCCACATCCTCATCGGCGCAATCTTCACAGCCCTGATGTTCGGCACCAGATATCTCACCATGAGCCTGATGGGCAAGAAAGGGATGACGAAGAGAGACCGCCGCCTGCTACGCGTCCTCGGCCCCAAGGGACTGGTGGCAGCCGTGCTTGCCTCCCTGCCTCTGCAATGGGCCCAGGCGACTCATCAGCCCGCAAGGATGATTGAAATCTGCCAGTCGATCCAGAACGTAGCTTATGCAGTCGTCCTCTTCAGCATCATCACCTGCAGCGTCATCATCATCCTGACCGAGAAGAAAGCCGACAAAGAAGAGCAGCTTCAGGAGCCCGAAGGCCCTCAGGGCCCGGAGCCTCTGCCGGAGCAGGAAGTTACTGAAGTGCAGGAAGTCAAAACAGCTGCCGAGACCTACGTAGCTCCCGAAACCGTAGTCACCGGCGAACTGCCGCAGAGCGATATTCCCTCAAGCCAGGATTCATCTGATTTCATCCCCGAATAAACATAAACCCATGAAAGTATTATTTATAGGCGGAACAGGCACCATCAGCACTGCCATTTCCAAGAGGGTGCTCAGCAACCCAGACAACGTGCTGTACCTGATCAACAGAGGCAGCCGCAACAGCATCCTGTCCGGCAACCTGAAAGAGATCAGGGCCGACATCAATGACGAGGCCGATGTGGCAGCCAAACTGCAGGGCCTGGACTTCGACGTAGTCTGCGACTTCATCTGCTTCCATCCCGACCAGATAAAGCGCGACTACAGGCTTTTCAAGGGAAAGACATCCCAGTTCATGTTCATCAGCACCGCATCCGCTTATAACAAACCTCCGAAGGACTACGTCATCACCGAAGGCGCATCCCTCGCCAACCCTTACTGGGAGTATTCGAGGAAGAAGATAGAGTGCGAAGAGTTCCTGATGGAGAAATACCGCGAAGAAGGCTTCCCCGTTACGATAATCAGGCCCAGCCACACTTACGACGAACGCAAGGTTCCTCTGGCGGTTCATGGCCGCGGCGGCAACTTCTCGGTGCTCAAGCGCATGCTCGAAGGCAAGCCTGTAATCCTCCACGGAGACGGCACTTCGCTCTGGACTTTGACCCACAACAGTGATTTCGCAAAGGGATTCACGGGCCTGATGGGCAATCCGCTGGCTATCGGCGAGGCTTTCCAGATCACTTCCGGAGAGTCCCTGACCTGGAACCAGATCTACCAGTGCATAGCCGACGCCCTCGGCGTTGAATTCAAGCCTTACTATGTAACTTCCCGCTTCCTGGCGGACGTAGCTCCCGAGATGGATTTCGAAGGCAGCCTGCTGGGCGACAAATCATATTCAGTGATCTTCGACCAGAGCAAGCTGAAACGCGCCGTGCCGACCTTCGTGCCCGAAGTGCCCATCTGCCGCGGCATCAAAATGACTGTGGAATACATCATGTCACATCCCGAATGTCAGGAAGAAGATCCTGAATTCGACGAGTTCTGCGACCGTACGATAGCGATTCTGGAGGCAGCGAAGGCCGCCTGCCGCAAGGAAGTTACCAGTCTATTGAAAAACTGACCGTTGTCTTGTTGCCAACCGCGTCTGCAGCCGTCACATCGACATCGTGGCGGCCGCGGCTCAGTCTGTCTTCAGAAAGGTAGACTGTGATGCTGCTGTTCTTGAATGAAGCGAGGGTCCATGCGCCGTCGACCAGCACTTCGTATTGGGATATGCCGGCCAGATTGTCGGTGGCAGCAATCCTGAAAGTGCTGCCGGACAGCTTGCCGCCCTTCGGCAACACCGGCCTGAGCACAGGGGCTATGGTATCCCTTGCCACACAATAGGAGCCCGGACGCACCGAAGCGCTGAGCACTCCGTTTTCGACCTCGCCGCCTGCGCCGCTCAGCTTGCCGTTCGAGCCGACGCTTGCCAGCAGCAGACGGTCGTCATTCCCTACCGGGACTGTCAATATGAAAGGCTGATGAAGCGCCAGCCTGTCGTCGCCCAGCTTCCATACTGGTGAAAGCCTGCCGGCAGCCGTGTCGGCATCGGCGACTTTGCCGTACTGGAACTGCACATTGTTGTAGAGTGCACCGACGGGCATTATGACACTGAAGGCTTCAGTCTGAAGGATATTCGGGGTATACCACAGCATCGGGTAAGTCGATATCCTCTCGTCGAGCGGACTGTCGGCCAACACCGCATCGTTCCTTCGCAGATATAGCACGGCGGTAGTCTTGTTGCCGAAGATGTCGCTGGCTTCTACCGTCACCCTGTGGCGCTGATAGTCGTCGAGATATATTATGCCGCCGTTCTCTGCCTGGATCTTGTGCATCGCATAGAGGTTGCCGGGGTCCACCTGGGTCTTGATGAGGTCCATGCCGGTCTCTCCCGCGGCGACGGTGCTGCGGATGTATTTGTCAATGTCGTAGTTGAAATCCCCGATGTTGAGCTCGAAGAAAGGCTTGCCGTCAAGCAGCACCTTGTATTTCTCGACTCCCAGTCGTCCCGTCGTCCCGTCCATCTTGTCGATGGCGTCGATGCCTATGTAGCATTTGGCCGGCACCAGAGTCTCGCCGTCGGAATAGCGGCCGGACATCATCTTCAGCTTGCGTGAAACAGGAATGCCGGTGCTGTCTTCGTAGGCATACACCGCAATCCTCTGGATAACCGGAGTCATCGTGTCAGGCAGCCAGTAGTAGCCGTCCCTGAAGTAGTTGAAGGGAGTGTTGCCGTCGTCCCGGCGTACCTCCATGTGGAGGTGCGGACCTGCGGACGAGCCGGTGTTGCCCACCCTGCCGATGACATCTCCCATCTTCACCGGGAATTCATCCGGGCCGAGGAGTATGTTGACTGCGAAAGAATGTTTGTCGTACTGCTCCTGCAGCACTCTGGAAGCGATGTCACTGCGGAAAGCCAGAAGATGGCCGTATACCGACATGGTTCCGTCGGGATGGGTTATGTAGATGCCGTTGCCGTAGCCCGTGGTGGACACGCTGATGCGGCTCACATATCCGTCTTTGATTGAGTGGATGGGATCGCCTACCTTGCCACCGGTGCGGAAATCGATACCGCCGTGGAAATGGTCGTGACGCAGCTCGCCGTAGGAGCTGGCGAAGGACATCGGCACGTCAAGCGGCCGTACGTGGCTGAGGACGGCTGTGCTGTCGGCCGCTGCGCATACCAGAGGGGCCAGCGCTGCAGCTGCCACGAGAACGGCTATTAGGGACGGTCGTCTCAAGAGAAGAACTGTTTAACTCTTTCGAAAAGATTCTTGTCGTCCTGGCTGGGATTGGCCTTGAAATTCTCGCTGGACTCCAGCTTCGTCATCATCTCCTTCTCAGCCTTGTCTAGCTTCTTGGGAATCCAAACCTGGACGAAGACCAGAAGGTCGCCGGTGCCGTAGCCGTTGACAGAAGGCAGGCCCTTGCCGCGCAGGCGGAGCACTTTGCCGGGCTGGGTGCCGGGCTCTATCTTTATCTTCAGCTTGCCGTCGACTGCGGGGATTTCCACCTGGCAGCCGTTGACAGCCTGAGGGATAGAAATGAACAGGCTGTAGATGAGGTCGTCGCCGTCGCGCTCCAGCTGAGGGTCGGGCTCCTCTTCGATTACAACCAGCAGGTCGCCGTTGACGCCTCCGTGGCGGGCGGCGTTGCCCTTGCCCTGTATCGTGAGCTGCATGCCGTCGCTGACGCCGGCCGGAATCTTGAAGCTGATCTCCTCGCTGTCCTTTACGAGTCCTGAGCCGCCGCACTTCTTGCACGGAACCACTACCCTGCGGCCTTCGCCGTTACAATAAGGACAGGGCTGGGTGGTCTGCATCTGGCCGAGGATGGTCTGCTGCAGCTTGGTTACCACGCCGGTGCCCTTGCAGTGCTCGCAGGTCTTGATGTCGGCCTCGCTGGCAGCGCCGCGTCCGTGGCAGTCGGGGCAGACCATCATCTTGTTGATCTTAACCCTCTTCTCCACTCCGTGGGCTATCTCGGCGAGGGACAGTTTTACCCTGATGCGGATGTCGCTGCCCCGGGCCACCCTCTGCCCGCGTGACGAACCGCCTCCGAACATGCTTGAAAAGCCGCCGAAGCCGAAACGTCCGCCGAAGATGTCGCCGAACTGCTCGAATATGTCGTCCATCGAGAATCCTCCGGCCGGGCCGCCTGCCGCGCCGCTCATGCCGGCATGGCCGAAGCGGTCGTAACGGGCGCGCTTGTCGGGATTGCTGAGCACGTCATAAGCCTCTGCGGCCTCCTTGAACTTCTCCTCAGCCTCCTTGTCGCCCGGATTCTTGTCGGGGTGGTACTGGATGGCCTTCTTGCGGTAAGCCTTCTTGATCTCTTCCTCACTGGCGTTCTTCTCTACCCCGAGGACCTCGTAATAATCTCTTTTCTCTGCCATATAAGCCTCCTTGCCAAAGCTTAGATTCCAATCACTACCTTGGCATATCTGATTACCTTGTCACCCATGGTGTAGCCCTTCTGGGTAACGTCGATAACTTTGTTTTTCTTGTCTTTGTCTTCAACCGGGAACTGGGCCACGGCCTCGTGGAAATCAGTGTCGAAATCCTTGCCCACGGCTTCAATCGCCTTGACGCCGTTCTTCTTCAGGAATGCGACCAGCTTGTTGTAAATCAGCTCTACGCCTTCCTTTGCAGAATCGGTGTCGTCGGAATCCTTGATGGCCGCGAGGGCTCTCTCGAAATCGTCGATTATGGGAAGCATGTCCTTCACCAGATTTTCGTTGGCCAGCGAGATCAGGTCCATGCGCTCCTTTGCGCTGCGGCGACGGTAATTGTCGAACTCAGCGGCCAGACGCAGATACCTGTCATTGGCTTCTGCCAACTTGTCCTGAAGGTCATCGGCCGGAGCCTCCGCCGGCTGTTCCTCAGCCTGTGCGGCAGCTTCTTCCTGAACTTCTTCTACTTCTTGCTGAGGAGCTTCGGGGCTTGCTGCAGCCTTCTGTTCCTCTGTTTTGTGTTCTGTATGTTTCTTTTTCATAATACGCTTTGTTAATGCTGCGCAAAGATAATCAAATTGTTTGCCAACGGACGGCAGTGCGACAAATTGGCAGTAAGGGGGCCTGCATTTGAAAAAAAGTGGTATTTTTGCGGCTCGAGACACAACGAAGAAGATTATCATGGACAACCAAGGGAACGCCATTCTGCTCATCCACTGTCAGGACACCCCGGGCATCATCGCCGAAATCACCAATTTCATCACTGTCAACAAAGGCAACATCGTCAACCTCGACCAGCATGTAGACCACCGCGCCAACGCCTTCTTCATGCGCATCGAGTGGCAGCTCGAGCATTTCCTGATCCCCAAGGACCGCATCGGAGAGTATTTCCAGACCCTGTACGCCAACAAGTACGGCATGGAATTCTGGCTCTATTTCACCGACCAGAAGCCGCGCATGGCCATCTTCGTGTCCAAGATGTCGCACTGCCTCTACGACATGCTGGCCCGCTATTCTGCAGGCGAGTGGAACGTCGACATCCCTCTGATCGTCAGCAACCATGAGGACCTGCGTCCCATCGCCGAGCAGTTCGGCATCCCCTTCCACGTGTTCCCCATCACTCCCGAGAACAAGGCCGCCCAGGAAGCCGAGGAGCTCAAGCTGCTCAAGGCCAACGGAGTCACCTTCATCGTGCTGGCCCGCTACATGCAGGTCATCAGCGACGACATGATCGCCAGCTACCCCAACAAAATAATCAACATACACCACTCCTTCCTGCCCGCTTTCGTCGGAGCCAAGCCCTACCATCAGGCATACGAGCGCGGCGTCAAGATCATCGGCGCCACCAGCCACTATGTGAACGCAGAGCTTGACGCTGGCCCCATCATCGAGCAGGATGTCGCCCGCATCACCCACAAGGACAGCGTGGAGACCCTCGTCAGCAAGGGCCGCGACCTGGAGAAGATAGTGCTCTCACGTGCCGTCGTGAAGCATATCGACCGCAAGATCCTGGTGTTCCGCAACAAGACTGTGATTTTCGACTAGAGTTCCGTTACGAACGGAGGCCAGTCTACAGGCGCCGTGACGGTGACCTCTTCTTTCCGCGTAGGATGCGGGAAGCTAATGCTGCGCGCGTGCAGGCAGATGCCGCCGTCCTTGTTGGAGCGCGGAGCCCCGTATTTCAGGTCGCCCTTGATGCAGCAGCCGATCGACGACAGCTGGCAGCGGATCTGGTGATGGCGGCCGGTGAGCAGCTCCACCTCTACCAGATAATACCTGTCGAAAGACTTGAGAAGCTTGTAGCGCAGCCGCGCCTCTTTGGAGCCGGGTTTCTCCTGAAGGCTCGCATAGGACTTGTTCTGCTTCTCGTTGCGCACGAGATAGTGTTTCAGTTCCCCTTCCTCGGGCTTCGGAGCCGCGCAGGTCAGGGCCCAGTAGAATTTGTGGACAGCTCCGCTGCGGAAAGCCTCGTTCATCCTTTCCAGACTCTTGCTGGTCTTGGCGAAGAGGGCCACGCCGCTGACCGGACGGTCGAGACGGTGGGGAACTCCCATGAACACGTGCCCCGGCTTGCCGTCGCGCTGCGCCACGAAGCGCTTGAGCGTCTCGCTGAGGGCTTCGTCGCCGGTCTTGTCGCCCTGGACTATCTCTCCCACCCTCTTGTTTATCACAAGCACATGGTTGTCCTCATACAGGATGCGGGAGGCGATGTCTTCGTACAATTCAGTCGGAAGTTCTTCGTATATCATGTCGGCAGGTGTTTTTCCTGATGCGAATTAACTAAAATTAATCGGTTATTTCCTACTTTTGCCCCGTTAAAACATTCCAGATGGACAGACTTATCGCCATTAAGATAGGCAGCAACGTGCTCACCCGCGCCGACGGCAGGCTGGATATCACCCGCCTCTCCGCCCTCGTCGACCAGATCAGCGACCTGCGCCGCGAAGGCTACAAGGTAATCGTGATAACCTCCGGCGCCGTAGCCAGCGGACGCAGCGAAATCAAGGTCGACCACGAGCTGGACGACGTTTCGCAGCGTCAGCTCTTCTCGTCAGTCGGCCAGGCCCGCCTCATGCACAACTACTATCAGTTCTTCAAGGAGCAGGGCTTCAGCTGCGGCCAGGTCCTCACCACCAAAGACAACTTCACCGACGAAACCAGCTACCTCAACCAGAAAAACTGCATGCAGGTGATGCTGGACGCCGGCATCATCCCCATTGTCAACGAGAACGACACAGTCGCCATCCACGAGCTGATGTTCACCGACAATGACGAACTGGCAGGCCTGATCTCCACCATGATGGGAGTCCGGGCCCTGGTTATCCTGAGCAATGTCGACGGCGTGTTCACCGGAGACCCTGCAGACCCCGCCAGCAAGCTCATCCGAGTCATCGACCCGGCCGACGATTCCATCCTGGAATACATCGGAGAGAAGAAATCCACTGCCGGAAGAGGCGGCATGAAGACCAAGTTCAACATGGCCCGCAAGATTGCCTGCCAGGGTATAGAAGTAGTCATCGCCAACGGCAAGAGAGATGACATTCTGACCGACATTATGCACGGCAGCGACGCTGTCCCCTATTCCCGTTTCAAAACCTGCTGAAGCCATGACTGATGTACAAATGATGCTCGCAGCCGCCGCAAAGGCCGCCGGTTGCATGTGTGACATAGACGACGCCACCGTCAACGCCGTGCTGAACGACCTCAGCGCCGCGCTGGTAGCCAACACCGATTTCATCCTCGCCGAGAACGCCCGCGACCTCGCCAGGATGGACAGCTCCAATTTCAAATACGACCGTCTGAAACTCACTGCCGACCGCATCGCCGGCCAGGCCGCCGACATCGCCAACGTGGCGAAGCTGGAAAGCCCGCTGGGCAGGGTGCTGTCTTCAGCCACCAGGCCCAACGGCATGACCATCGACAAGGTAAGCGTCCCCATCGGCGTGGTCGGAGTCATCTACGAAGCCCGTCCCAACGTCACCAGCGACGTATTCTCGCTCTGCATCAAATCCGGCAACGTGACAGTTCTCAAAGGCGGAAGCGACGCTGCTTATTCCAACGAAGCCATCGTATCTGTAATAAAGAAGGTGCTGGAAAAGCACGGCCTCGATCCCGCCGTCTGCACCCTGCTGCCGTCTGACCGCGAAGCCACCGCCGAGCTGCTTGCAGCCCGCGAGTATGTGGACATCATCATCCCCCGCGGCAGTTCGTCCCTCATCCAGTATGTCAGGGAGAATTCGAAAGTGCCGGTAATTGAGACCGGGGCCGGCGTATGCCACACCTATTTCGACGCTGCCGGAGACCTGACCAAGGGCCGCGACATAGTCTTCAACGCCAAGACCCGCCGCGTGAGTGTCTGCAACGCCCTCGACAGCCTGCTCGTGCACTCTTCAAGGCTGGCAGACCTTCCGGCTCTCTGCGCTCCGCTGGCTGACAAAAATGTCATTATCTATGCCGACGAAAGGGCCTATGCCGCCCTGGACGGCAGCTATCCCGCAGAGCTGCTGCAGAAGGCGCAGCCCGAGCATTTC
>JAFYZI010000023.1 GCA_017548725.1 Bacteroidales bacterium | reverse complement strand
GTCATGGAAGAAATCAAACACGAATACAGCGTCAGCGTATAAAGTTGTGTTATCAGAATGCTCTAGGAAAGAAGGCATTCGGGGAGGCTGGTCACCCGTGACTTGCAAAACGGGAGGGGCCCGCCGAATGCGAGTTCTGCGTAGCAGGACGAACTGGCGCCTGCAGGCGCTAGCGCAGGCCGTGAGGGTAGCTTGTGCTGATAGCAGGCCGTAGCGACGAGGCTTGGGGCAGCGCCCCAGTAATGTGCGGTGGGAGGGTTGGAGTGAGCGTTAGCGAACGGAACTCCCAGAATGCCTTGCTTTCCTAGAGCAGATGCCGACATCCAACAAAAAAACCGACATTGCTGCCGGTTTCTCTGTCTTATATATAAGATATTGTTAGTAGCCGAAGATCTCGTCGAGAGAGACGTTCTGGACGGGACCGAGAGTCTTGAGATAATTCATGTCGAGATCCTTGGGATCGCCGAGGATGCCGTAGAAATAAGTGCGGCCCTTGACATATTTTTGCTGGATAGCCACGACATCGTCCATGGTCAGACTCTGCAGCTTCTCATAAACGAGCTTGTCGACAGGCTCGCTGATGCCCAGCTCCTGAGCAGCGATATAGCTGTTCAGAACAGCAGCGCCATTAGTCCTGCTGGTGCGGAGCACACCCTCGATGCCAGTCTTTGCAATCTCAAATGCACGGTCGCTCTGCGGCATATTGTTGATGATCTCGTCGAAAGCCTCGACAGCATCCTTCAGCTTGTCGTTCTGAGAACCTATCCTGGCCATGAAGTAGTAATTATTGTCCTTGTAAGAAGGAGAAACCAGACGGGCTCCGGCAGAATAGGCGAGAGCCCTGGCCTCACGCATCTCCTGGAACACGATAGTATTCATGCCGCTGCCGAAATACTCATTGTAGAGAGCGATAGCCGGCTCGTCGGCAAGATTGAACTTCTCGTTCAGGTTGGTGTACTGGATGTAATTGAACTGACGTGCGTCATAAGGAGCGACGAAAACCTTGGCAGTCTCGGTAGGAAGCATCTTGGTGCGGATCCTGGTCAGCGGCTCGAGGTCGGCAGCCACATCGTGACTCTCAGCAAGCAGGTTCTTCACCTGAGACTCAGTCTGAGGACCATAGTAGAGCACCTTGTGCTGCTTGGTAAGCAGATTGGTGACCTTGGCGAGCAACTCCTCAGAAGTGAGGTCGAGGATCTGCTGGTTGGTAAGAGTCCTGGCCTTCACGTTCTCAGGACCGTACATCACGTACCTGTTGAGAGCGCTGCTGCAAGAGTTCTGGTTGGCCTTCGACATCTCGCGGCTCTTGAGCATGTCCATCTTGAGAGCAGCGAGGATGTCCTCGTCGGCAACAGCGTTGGCGATCAGGTCCTCAGCAATCTCAAGAGCCTTGCCGATGTTCTCGCCAAGACCAGAGACAGAAACCCTTGTCTGCTCGTCGCCGCTAGAGAAATTGAAGCTGCAGGCCAGCTTGTACATCTCCATGGCAATCTCCTCAGCGCTGCGGGTCTCGGTGCCGAGATAACTTACATAGCTGAGAGCGAAACTCAGAGCCGGATCCTTCAGCAGACCCTCGTCGAAGAGGAAAATGAGCTGAGCGATGTCGTTGGTCTCGTTCTGCTTGTATACAACCTCGAGGTCAGACTTTCCTTTGAATACTGAAAGGTCCTTAGAGAAATCAACGAAGACAGGTTCGATGGGCTTCACGACAGTATTCTGCATCTCAACCAGATAGTCGCTCTGCTTGTCGCGGTTGGTAGCGATAGGAGTGATGGCCGGAGCCTCGATCTTCTGGATGTCGGGGTCTACACCGATATACTTATAAGCAGTAACATGGCTGTTAGCGCCGAGATACTTGTTGGCCCAGTCGACGATGTCCTGCTTGGTAACCTTGGCGAGCCTGTCGAGAGTCTTGGCATCATCCTTCCAGTCGCGGCCTGCGATGAAAGAATTAACATACTGCATTGCCCTGCTGCGGTTGTTCTCCAGACTTTGCATCTGGCCCAGCTTGAAATTGGCGATAGAAGCCTCTACGAGATCCTCGTCGAAGTCGCCGCTGCGGAGCTTGGCAACCTCGTCGAGCAGCAGCTGGCGGACCTCCTGGAGAGTCTGGCCCTGCTTGGGATAACCTTCGAGAAGGAACTCACCGTAATCAGTCCTTCCGTATGCGAATGCAGCTGCTTCAAGCACTTTCTGCTGCTGGTTGATGTCGAGGTCGATGAGACCGGCCATGCCGTTGTAGAGGATGGCAGAAACAACGTCGGCAACGTCGCTTTCAAGATCCTTCTGGCCCGGATAGCGCCAGCCGATCATCACGAATTCAGCTTCGGTGCCGAATACATCCAGCTCGACGGGAGCGGTGATCTCAGCCTCAGGGGCATACTTCAGCTCAGGAACACCGTCGGTGGGCTCCCAGTCTCCGAAGTATTTCTCGATGGTCTTCACGAACTCGTCCGGATTGAAGTCGCCGGAAACGCAGATGGCCACGTTGTTAGGAACGTAGTATGTAGCTTTCTGCCTCTTGATGGCGCTGATTGACGGATTCTTCAGGTGCTCCTGAGTACCGATGACGGTCTGGGTGCCGTAAGGGTGGTTCTTGAAGAGTTCGGCTGAAATCTTGTTCATAGCCTTCTCCATGTCCTCGTTGAGATACATGTTGTACTCCTCGTAAACAGCCTCGAGCTCAGTGTGGAAACCGCGGATGACCATATATTTGAAACGGTCGGCCTGAACCTTGGCCCAGTTGTCGATCTGGTTGGAAGGAATGTCCTCGACGTAGCAGGTGACGTCCTCTGAAGTGAAGGCGTTGGTGCCCTGAGAGCCGATGAGAGCCATCAGCTTGTCATATTCGTTGGGGATGGCGATCTGTGAAGCAGCATAGCTGACAGAGTCGATCTGGTGGTAGATCATCTTCCTCTGGACGGGGTCGGTAGTTTTCTTGTAGACCTCGTAAAGCTGCTCTATCTGGTCGAGCAGAGGCTTCTCAGCTGCATAGTCAGAAGTGCCGAAATGCTCGGTACCCTTGAACATTATGTGCTCGAGATAGTGGGCCAGACCGGTGTTGTCGGCAGGGTCGTTCTTTCCGCCGCTGCGGACTGCGATCATGGTCTGGAGCCTCGGCTCGTCTTTGTTGACTGTCATGTAGATCTTCAGGCCATTGTCCATGGTGTAGATCTTTGTCTTGAGAGGGTCGCCTTTGACAGTCTCATACTTACCTGAGCATGAGAAAAGGAACATTGCTGCTGCAAAGGCAATTAGTAAGGTGGAAATTCTTTTCATTCTATTTATTATTGAATTTGAATAGTCAAAAACCGGATTTGTTGGGGCTGCAAAATTACAAAAACATTATCTTTACGCATAACAAGTTTACCATGCATACCAAGAAAATATACTTTGCAGCAGGCTGCTTCTGGGGTGGAGAACATTTTCTCCGCAAGCTTCCGGGAGTTACAGCCACCCGCGTAGGCTTTGCCAACGGCAGCACGCCGGCCCCCTCATACCGTGAAGTCTATACCGACACTACCGGCTATGCCGAGACTGTCGAGGTGACATACGACCCTTCGAAAATGCCGCTTCGCAGGCTGGTGGAGGCCTTCTTTGTGATCATCGACCCACTGAGCGTCAACCGGCAGGGAGAGGACGAGGGCACGCGCTACCGCACCGGCATCTACTGGGAAGACGCTGCCGACGTGGCCGCTATCGAGGAGGCGTACAGCCGTGAAGAAGAGTGGCAGGAGAGACCCCTGGCCGTCGAAGTCGAGCCGCTGCGCAATTTTTATCCGGCCGAGGAGGAGCATCAGGACTATCTGATCAAGCATGCCGACGGCTACTGCCATGTCGACCTCAAGGCTCTGCGCTACGCCGACCTGCTGAAGGAGCTTGCCAGCCTGGTGGAAGGTGTACAGGACGAAGTGGCTGTCATGGCCAACACCGCCGCTCTGCTGCACGAGACTATGCGCTTCTTCTGGACCGGTTTCTACAGGGTTGTAGGGGAGAAGCTGGCGCTCGGGCCGTTCCAGGGGCCGGTGGCATGCTACAGCATCGGCTATGGAAAGGGTGTCTGCGGTACGGCGTGGAAGCGGGCTGAGAGTGTGGTGGTTGAAGATGTAGAGGCCTTCCCGGGGCACATCGCATGCAGCAGCGCTTCACGCTCCGAGATCGTTGTGCCGCTGTTCGACCGTGAAAGCAAGGTTGCATCTGTGCTGGACATAGACAGCGACCGCCTCGCCACTTTCGACGACACCGACCGCCGCATGCTTGAGCTTGCGATGCAGATTGTCTCCCAGGAAATCTATTGAGGCTTTATGATGTCGATCCGCCAGGTGACGCCGACATCGAAATTATCCCTGCTGATGAAGTTGTCGCGGTAGTAGACTGCGTGCAGGCGGACTTTGTCATTGCCCAGCGGGAAGTATTCCAGTCCGGCGCCGGCATAAAGGTATTTGGTGCCGGGGGCTATGACCTCGTCGAAGGCGCGACCGTCTGCGTCCACATTCTTAGATGAGTTGCGCTCGTATCCGCCCTTGAAGCAGATGTTCCAGTTGCCTACAGTCCAGATGGTCTTGACGATGAAGGTGTAGTCGCTCAGGAAGAACTGTTTCTGGGCGAAGGCGGCCCTGTTCATGAAGTCAATGTCGAAGAGGAAATTGTCCCACTGGAAGTGGTTGCCGAGGGCGATGTAATTGATGAAGCGCCCGTCCATGTCCTGCACCATGTTGAAGGTCCAGATGGTGTTCCAGATCGGGGTGATGCGGCCCATCCAGGCCAGGTTGTAGGCGTAGACGCCCTGGTAGCCGTAGGAAAGGGGAGAGGTGCATACCTGGAAGGCCAGAGTCTGGGTGTCAGTTACCTTGAAGGCTGTGCTGGCTCCGAAGGTGAAGCCCTGGTTGATGCTGTTGCAAAATTTGCTGTAGAAGTAGACGTCGATAGGCACTGCGTCGTATTCGTAGCCGCCGATCAGGACGGCGTCCTTACCCATCTTGAAGCTCCAGCGGTCGGTTGCCTGCCAGTTGATGTAGAGGAAGTCGGTGGCGTTGAAGACGTAGTTCTCGTCGAATACCTTCTTGTTGAGCCTCTGCCGCAGGCGGTAGTCGATGCGGTCGTTGATGTGGCCCCGAATATTCAGATTGAGATGGTCGGCCAGGAACTGCGTGCCCACATGCCCGTTCTCGGCCTGCAGATGGAAGATGCCACGCGTATCGATATAGAGCCTGTCCACCGCGCCGCCCTGTGCCAGAGAAGTAGCAGAAGTGAAAATAAGCAGGAACAGTATAAGAAATCTTTTCATAATCATATCATGCGTATGCGAAGTTATGATTTTTTTAGCTTAATCATAACTGTGATTTTCGTAACTTTACAAAAAATGTTTTTTGATTTCTGAAATTAAAAATGAAACGTTCTGTTATTGGATTTTTAACTTTCTTGCTTTTAGTCTCGGTGCTTGTGGCATGCTCCGACATGAGGTACGACACAACGGAGAATTTCGACAAGGACCTTACACTTTTTCAAAAGGAAATAAGCGTTCCGATCGGCAGCATCGGGCCGGTGACAATTCAGTCTCTCCTTGGCAACTCTACCATTTTCGAGACTATAGCCAGTCTTATGCTGGTGGGAGATGACGGTATGTTGACACTGCAGTCCGAGCAGGAGATATACGCCATCAATGTATACCGCATAGAGAAAGAGGTAGACAGTGTTTCCACAGACTTTACGTTCAAAGCCGGAGACCATAGTGTCAATCCCGGAGGCCTTCTTATGGTGCTGGGTATGTTCGGTCTCGAATGTGTCGGTCAGAAGTTGGAAATCAATGCGACAAACCCCATGGATGTCAGAGTTCCGGTGAGGGCTGACGTTAGTTTCAGCTGCATGAATTCCTCGTATGAAACAACATTCAGAGCTGAGGACAAGCTGAGCCAGTCTATGCGAAGGAACCTCACAGCCGGCACGATTTTCAGCACGACGCTGCCCGCTGACACCAAGGACTTGCTGTCGTCTGTAGGTTTGAACAATCTCGAGTTTGACCTTCCGGCTAACCCTACCACTGAACTGGCTGATGAGAATGTCAATGACATCTTTTCCTTCAAGAGCCGCCTGTTGTGTAATGTCGGCTTGGGAGAGAAGTTCAAGTTTCCGTACGCTTTAACGGTTGACGATGCGAAACTGAATATTGGCAAGTTCAAACTCCACAAATGCGAAGTGACTGTCGAAGTAGAAAACACTTTGCCCGCTGCCTTGAAACTCAACAGCGTGAAAGTGCTCAATGAACAAGGTGCAGAGGATGAAAACATTTCCGTTTCAGGCGACCTAGTAATAGCAGGAGGTTCGCTGGAAAAACCCGCAGTCACGAATCTGACACTTGTGATAGAGGCAAAAGAAGGTACGGTTCCGGACATCCATGGTCTGCAGATTGATCTGGAGGCAGCCAGCCAGCCCGGTTGCCAGGGTGTTGCACTCTCTGTAAATCAGGGCTTGTATGTGAAGTCATCCTCTGCAAAACTGAGCGGAGGCATTACCATTCCCTTTAACATGTTATAGCCATGAGAAAGAGCATAATTATCATAGCTGCGCTGCTGCTGTTGGCATGCGGCCCGGTGAAAGCTCAGAGCTTCAGTGAAGGTTTCTTCCTTGACGGTTATACCATGGGTTACAGGTATAATCCTGCACTGTCCAATGAAGGAGATGTGCTCGGTCTGTTCCAAGGCAACCTCGTCTTACGCACAAATACCGGCTTGTCAAGTTTCCTTTATCCACAGGAGGACGGTCAGTTGGTTTCCGCTTTGCATGAAAGCATTTCTTCAGCCACTTTCATGTCAAACCTCAATGACCACAACTATCTGAACAGAAATGTAGACTTGAATATCTTCTCATACGGTTTCCGCAGAGGTTCAGGATACCATAATGTCGAATTGAACCTGCGTGCGAATATCAGTGCATCAGCTCCCAAAGGGATATTCCAGATATTGAAAGAGGGCAGTACTCATACCGACAATGACCTTAGCGGAGCATTTATGGGAGGCCAGGGATACGCCGAGCTCGTCTATGGCTATTCCACCAAACTTGCCGACTGGATTTCCATAGGCGGCAGGGCGAAACTTCTGCTTGGTCTGGAATCTGTCAACTACAAGCTCACCGATTTCGAACTGACGATGAGTGAAGAAGAGTACAAGGCTACTCTCGTGGCCGATCTTGAGCTCTGCAACAAAGTATTCAAGTTGCGTGCGGATGACGATGGATATTATAAGATCCTGCGACTTGATCCCACCGGCAAACATGGCATCCTGCCGGCCGGAATAGGTCTCGCTGTCGACCTCGGAGTGGTGCTGACTCCTTTCGAGGGCTTCACGCTTTCAGTTTCCGCCCTTGACCTCGGCGGGATATTGTGGCATTACGGCAATGCCGGTCACTCCAATGGTATAGTCCGTTTCTCAGGTGTCACCGACCTTAGTATAGATGATATCAAGGCAAAGAATTTAGCAGGAGAGTTCGATGGTCTGAAGGACGATTTCCTGGCTTCCCTCAGGCTCAAGGAATCATCGAAGATGAATCGCATGCAGTCTGTCCCGTTCACCGTCAATGTTGCGGCGAAGTATGATATGCCGTTCTACAAGCCTCTGTCTGTCGGCCTGACCGGCTTATATTGTCACTTCGGAACTATGCCATACAAGGAGCTGAGGGGCAATGTGGCCTGGAACTACTCCCGCAGATTAGGCTTCACTGCCAATCTCGGCGCTGGTGAATACGGCTTGGTCTATGGCGCTGCGCTCACCGTCAGAGTAAGCAGGTTCCATCTCAATGCCGGCCTGGAGAATGGCTTCGGCGGCACGCTTCCCTATTCGAAGAGGCAGCTCAAGCCCAACAGCAAGTGCCTGACCGTAGGACTTACCTACGATCTGTAATCTCTAAGGAAAACACTTAAAGTATCACTTCAGGTGTGTGAGTCGTCACTCGGGCCGGAGGTTCAGCACCATATATTCGCTGCGGGTGCCGATGCGGAATTTGCCACCCCAGATGCCGAGGCCTGAGGAGACATAGTACGCCGCCTTAGCTAATCTCGCGCTCACCGCTCCTTGCGCTCTCGCCGGTTCTGCTGCTCTGACCGCTTATGCTAGCTTCACTGGTTAAGCTGCTCTGGCCGTCACCCTCCTGCGCCATCGCAGTCGCAGCCATCGCTGCCAGTATGATTGTCAGGAAAATTCGTTTCATAAGTATGAAGATACATAAAATCTCGTTGTCCAGTGCTGGTAGTGGTCCAAAAACTTACCGACTACCCTCATTTTGGGCTCTTTTTGACGGTAGTGGTCCACAAATTTACCGACTACCCGCACTTGGCGATCTTCAGCTGCTACTGCGGTAGGTCGGACAGATTATGGTGGACCTACCGCGAAAACGGCCTATTTTGCGGTAGGTCGTCCAAATATTTGCAGACCTACCGCACCTGTGCAGAGAAAAGCAACGCAGCGGACCGAAACCGACCCGCTGCGCTTGACAGAGTTAATAAATGAATGCTTCGTTATTTCTTCTCGGGAGCGATAGCCTTCCAAACCGGAACAGCGAAAGCGCCGCCCAGCATCGGAGCAACGATGAATACCCAAACGTTCTTGAGAGCTTCACCGCCAGCGAAGAGAGCCGGGCCGATAGAACGGGCAGGGTTCACAGAAGTGCCGGTGAGATTGATGCAAACCAGATGGATGAGGATCAGTGAAAGACCGATGGCCAGACCTGCGAAGTTGCCGGCGCCAACCTTAGAATCGGTAGTACCGAGAACTACGAGGACGAAGAGGAAGGTAGCGATGAACTCGACGAGCAGCGCTCCACCTACACCGCCTGCATTTGCAACACCATTAGATCCGAGACCGCCAGTGAGATCAGGAGCAGCAACGACCTTAGTGAGGAGAAGCAGGATTGCACCGGCAATGATTGCGCCGATAACCTGGCCGCACCAGTAGCCGACAGCATCCTTCCAGCTCATACGGCCGGCAAGAGCAACACCGAAGGTGATGGCAGGATTGATATGGCAGCCAGAAACGCCGCCGATGGTGTAAGCCATGGCGATAACTGACAGACCGAACGCAATAGCAGTGCCGACAACGCCGGCAGGTGTGTTGCAGCCGAGGAACATTGCAGTTCCGCAGCCCAGAAGAGTCAGAACGAATGTTCCGACGCACTCAGCAAAGTATTTCTTCATATTTTAAAGTTTAAAAAGGTTTTAGTTATCCTAAAGGTAAGTATTTTTCGCTAAAGTTGGAACAGTCCCGGCCGGCAAATTACTTGACAGTCGGGATAATGATCTTATAAGTCTTGCCGGAAGGGTTGGAAAGCTTGGTACCCAGCATCCACAGATTGGCATTGCGAAGGTCGGCATAGGTAACGCCGTTGTCAGCAGCGAAATCCGGCAGGGAGGGGATAGCTGTGGTGACGGTAACCACCTTGCGCGGCTCCCGGTAAGGATAGTAATCCTCCTTGGGAACATTGAAGCCGAACGACTCGGGGTCGGTGAAGAACATCTTTGCCACGAGGATGCGGAACATATACCTCGAAGTTTCCTCGGGCAGGAAGAGGTTCAGCGCCGACGACTGCTTCTGGTCGTTGAGACGCTTGGTGATGCCACCTTGGCCGGCATTGTAGCTGGCGGCTACGGTGAGCCAGTCGCCGTACTTGGCGTATGCTTCCTTGAAATACTTGCAGGCAGCCTCGGTCTCCTTCTCGATGTTGTAGCGCTCGTCCACTTCAGACGACACTTCCAGCCCGTACTGGGGCGCGGTGCTCTTGAGGAACTGCCAGAGCCCGGCCGCTCCTGACACTGACACGGCCTTCGGGTCGAGATTGCTCTCGATGGCCATCAGGTACTTGAGGTCTTCGGGGACTCCGTTGGCCTTGAGAATCGGCTCTACCATACGGAAATAGCGCGTCGAACGTTTCAGCATCAGCGTAGAGTTGGTGTGCATGTAGGTGAAGGCGATAAGCTCGCGGTCCATACGCTCATACATGGCGTCGGTGTCGAAACGGTAGGTCTTGCCGGCGAATTCGATGGACTCGGGCACGGAAGGAGCGGTGGGATGCACGGCGCGCATCCCGTCGAGGATCTCTTCTACCAGCTCCGCCTTGATGACGGCTCTGAGGGAGTCGGGATCTATCCTTTCAGGGGAGGCGGCAGCAGGACTGCCGGCAGATGCAGATGAGGAGCAGAAATTGACGGAGGCCAAAACGGCCAGCAGGAGTATTATCTTCATATTTTAATCTTCTATCTGGAATGCTGATGCCGGGACGGCGACGTTCTCCTGGAACTCGGTGGCGTAGGTGATGACCTCACGCCTGCGCACCTGTCCCTGCTGCTTGAGGATGATGCCTTTGTATACCCACGCAGTATAGGTGATCTTGTTGCGCCCCTGGGTGATGTCGTAATTGAACTTCTTGCACTTGCGGCCGAGGAACTGCTCTTCGCCCAGCTCCTTGATGTTATACTTGGCGATAACCTCGGGGGAAGGATTGATGAAGTTCAGGTCGTAGGTGGGGTTCTGGGACTCCTTACCCTTGGTGCGCTTGCCGTCGGTGACGTTCACGCCCCACATCTTGTCGCCGATGGCGATTACCCATGAATCGTATTTTACCAGGCCGGGGATTTCGGTGGTGTAGGTAAGGCTTTCTTTCCGGCCATAGTCGTCGAAGTACTGGGTCTCAGGCGTGTCGACGCCGCCCGTAGACGCGATGAGTTTGATGATGCCGGATTTGACGCCGTAGCGGCGGGCGCCATCCTGAGCCGCGGCCGGAACAGCCAGCAGGAGCACGAGGATGGCAAGAACAGGGATGGCTATGCGTTTCATAAGAATTAGGAATGCCGAGCGGGACGCTCATGTTTAATGTCATAAAGTTACAAAAAACTCCGGGCGCAAATGCGGTAGGTCTGCAATTTTTCTGATGACCTACCGCAAAATTGGCCGTTTTTGCGGTAGGTCATCATGGATTCAGACCGACCTACCGCACCTGGAGCATCAAAATAGGTGTAGGACGGTTGGGAAAAACTGATTATCTTTACAAATTGTAAAAAATTGTACAATGAAGAAACTCATTTCCGCTATAGTTCTGATATTCGCGCTGTCGCTCGGGGCGTCGGCACAGATCCTTCCGAGCGCCAACCCGCATGCCGATTCCGTCGCATTCGCCAAAGTGAGGGATAGGATGGATTCCATCCGCCAGTACCGCCCGACGGTGGGCCTTGTGCTCGCAGGAGGCGGCGCCCGCGGCTTGGCCCACCTTGGAGTCATCAAGCTGATCGAAGAGCTGGGCATCCCCGTGGATGTGGTCACAGGTACCAGCATGGGCGGCCTTATCGGAGGCTTGTACGCGATGGGATACAAGCACGACCAGCTGGATTCGCTGGTGCGCGACATCCAGTGGCCGGTGATGATGTCCGACAAGATTCCTAACGACTACGTTACATACAAGCTGCGCAAGTACCGCGAGCGTTTCCTGTTCCGAGTGCCGTTCAAATATGACGACGAGGATCTGACGGAGCGTCTTGAAAAGGAGAGGATCCTGGAGGTAATGGCGGATGAGGCGGGCAGCACTACGTCGGACGCTATGAACGAGGCTCTCAAGAAGATGAGCTTAGGCATGCCGGACGGCTACCTGTACGGCCTTAACGTCCGCAACCTGCTGAGCTGCATCAGCGTGGGCTATCAGGACAGCATCAGTTTCGCAGACCTGCCGATACCCTTTGCCTGCGTCGCCACGGACCTCTACACCATGACTCCCAAGTACTGGACCAGCGGCAACATCACCACCGCCCTGCGTTCGACCATGGCGATCCCGTTCTACTTCAGAGCCGTGCGCGATGACGGAGCTATCCTGCTGGACGGCGGCATGCGCAACAACTTCCCCGTGGACCTCGCCAGGGAAATGGGAGCGGACATCATAATCGGCTCCGACATGGCCATCCACCGCAACATCGATGAGCTCAACAACCCGATCGACTTCCTGTTCCAGACCATCGTGCTGCTGTCTGCACAGGCAGTGGATGAAGCTTCAAAGATGGTCGACCTGCAAGTCCACCACGAACTGCCCGGCTACAACATGCTTTCGTTTGACGATGCGAGCGTCGACGACATAATCGACCAGGGCTATCATAATGCAATCGCCAGCAAGGCTGCATTCGAAGCCATAGCCGCGAAGGTCGCCGACAAGCCCGAGCCTCCGGTAGTACATCGCGCCCCTGCCGTCGATCTTGCAAAGCAGAAAGTCTTCGTCAACGACGTCAAGTTCACCGGCATCAAGGATGAAGACCGCGCCAAGATCCTGCATCCTTACGACTACCCGGCCGACAGCCTTTATAACAGGGACATCATAGAGCGTATGCTCAACTACATCTACGGCACAGCCGCTTTCGAATCGATTACATATCACCTCGAGGGCCAGCAGGAGCCGTACACCCTGGTATTCGACTGCCAGAAAGGCCAGGTCAACGACTCGGCCATCAGCCTGCGCGCTGACACTGACGAAGCCGTGACCCTCGGCCTGCATCTGGGTATAGCTACCCGCAAAATGTCGGGCCCCCGCCTCACCGTCGATCTCAAGCTTGGCACCAATCCCGGCATCACTGTCGACGGAGCCATCAAGTCCCGCATCGGACTGCCGACCGTCGGTTTGACAGCGAAGGCACGCATCATGAATACCTCTTATGGTTATTATGCCAGCGAAGAAGACAAAATCCTCACAACATCTCTGGATGCATATCTGGAAGATTCCAGGATGCGTTTCGGTTCCTTCAGGCTTGGTGCTACTTTCGAGATGGATCCCTACGAACGTTATGTGAGCAGTAACTTTTTCTGGAAAGGATGGGATTGGAAGAGTTACTGGCTTTCCACCTTCGCCGCCTTCAAGTATGACACATTCGACGACGGTTATTTCCCCAAGAAGGGTATGAGACTGTCTATCGACGGCAGATATAATTTCAAAGGTTATTGTATTGACCTGGATCCTGATTACTGGGACCGTCAGGAAGGCTTCCCGGAAACTCCGGGCGGTAAAGTTCCTCACTATCTGTCTGCACTGGCCAGCTTCGAAGGCGTGATCCCCCTGGGTAAGAACTTTGCCATCCTGCCTTCCGTCAATTTCGGCTGGATGTCCAAGGAAGCGGATTACATGAATCCCAAGCATTGCATCAACGTCGGAGGTTTCCTGGCTGACAGATATACGGAGCGCCAGATACCTTTCTTCGGCGTTCCTAACAGTTTTGTCAACGCATTGCCGTTCTGCCTTGTAAGCCAGATTGATTTCCGATACACTATAGCCCGCAAACATTACATCACTGTAAGAGCCGCAAGTTTCAACGATGCCAACTATTTCAGTGACATGTTCGTAATAGAGCCGTTCCATGCGTACGGTGCTGAATATGCATACTCGACAATGCTCGGCCCGTTGAAGATAGCAGCTCAGTGGTCAGTCATGTCGGGCTTCACAGGCTATGCCTCCCTTGGTTTCGTATTCTAATATCTAACACTATATCCGCTATGAAAAAAACACTATTGACCCTCGCAGTGCTGGCTCTGGCCGTATTCACTGCACAGGCCCAGATGGGCATGGGAGGAGGCTTCGGACAGCGGCCCCAGATCAACGTGACCTTCGACCCTTACGTTGCTGCTCCCGCTGGATTTGACGCAGAAAGGCCCGGCATCGACCGCGGCACAATCGAAACCGTCGAATACAAATCTGAATTCGTAGGCACAGTCCGCAAGGCCACAGTCTATCTGCCTCCGAAGTACGACCCTGCAAAGAAATACCCCGTGCTCTACCTGCTCCACGGCATCGGCGGCGACGAGCTTGAATGGCTCAAGGGCGGCGTTCCGAACGTCATCATGGACAACCTCTATGCTGACGGCAAGGCTGCCGAAATGATCATCGTCATGCCTAACGGCCGCGCACAGGTGAACGACCGCGCCGAGGGCAACGTTTATGCCACGGCTCCCGCCTTCGCAGCTTTCGAGAACGACCTGCTGGGCGACCTGATCCCCTTCATCGAGGGCAAGTACAACGTATACACTGACAAGATGCACCGCGCCATCGCCGGCCTGTCTATGGGCGGCGGCCAGTCGCTGAACTTCGGCCTGGGCCACATGGACGTATTTGCATTCGTCGGCGGCTTCTCTTCAGCCCCTAACACCAACACTCCGGAAGTCCTCATCCCCGATGTGGCTAAGACCAAAGCCGAGAACAAGCTTCTGTGGATGGTATGCGGCAGTGAAGACGGCCTGATGTACAACAGTTCCCGTCTGAAAGCCTTCTGTGACGAGAACGGCATCCCCTGCACTCTGATTGAATATCCCGGCGAAGGCCACAACTTCGTCGTTTGGAAATACGGCCTCTTCAATTTCTCTCAGCTCATCTTCAAATAGCAGCCAGCCATGAAAAGAACAGCCATCATAGTCCTGGCCGTCCTGGCCATCATCACCGCCGGTTGCAAGAAATACG
Organism: Bacteroidales bacterium; assembly: GCA_017548725.1. Lineage (GTDB taxonomy): Bacteria > Bacteroidota > Bacteroidia > Bacteroidales > UBA932 > Equibacterium. The sequence continues at coordinate 3,169 of JAFYZI010000023.1, read as the reverse complement.
AGCAGCCCGAGCTGGGCGCCCGCAAAGTGGATATCCTCTCAGTGGGCAAATATCAGTTCAAGGACCTTAACAAGAACGGCCGCCTCGACGTCTACGAAGACTGGCGCCAGCCCATGGAGAAACGTATCGCCGACCTCGTCAGCCAGATGACCCTGGAGGAGAAGGTGGGCCTTATGTTCCATCCTAACATCGCCGTTACAGAGAGCGGAATCGTGAAATACGACCTTACCGACGAGGAGAAGGAAGCCCTCCGCAGGGCAGAGGAAGAGCGCTATGCTGGCCCCATCGGCCCCGGCGGACAGAACGCCGGAGCTATGGCGATGGGCCAGATGCGCCGCGCCGCTACAGCCAAGAGCTACATCGAGGAGAAGAACTTCCGCTGCATCCTGAACAACGGTGTGGCAGCTCCCGAGAAGTTCGCAAACTGGTCGAACCAGATGCAGGAGATAGCTGAAGCCTCGCGCCTCGGTATTCCCATCGTCTTCTCTTCAGACCCGCGTCACAGCGCCAAGCTGGGCGGCCACGTGAGCGGAACCCAGTATTTCTCACACATCACCAACGGTGAAGGCCAGGTGGGCATCACTGCCGGCGGAGACCCTGAAATGATGCGCCGCTTCGGTGAGATAATGGCGGCTGAATACCGTGCCGTCGGCCTCCACATGTTCCTCGGCCCGCAGATCGACGTGATCACCGAGCCTCGCTGGAGCCGCAACATGGGCTGCTTCTCAGAGTCTGCAGAGCTTACCGCCGAGATGACGGCAGCTCTCATCGAGGGTGCGCAGGGCGAAAATGTCGGCCCCGGCAAGATCCTCGTCCACCTGAAGCACTGGCCGGGCAGCGGTCCGCACCTCGGCGGCAGCGGACGCTGGCTGGTATATCCCGGCGGCAACCAGGAATATCACTACCTCCCCTGGAGGAAAGGTATTGAGAAAGGCGCCCTGGCAGCTATGGGCTATTATAGCGGCACTTTCTCAGACTCCCTCAACGTCAACTATTCATACCACATGTCTACCGAAGTCCTCTACGGAGAGCTCGGCTTCAAGGGCGCCATCTGCACCGACTGGGGCGTGGTGGGCAACGGCCCGCTGAAACCTTCTCTGCAGGGCAAGACCACCCGCAAGGACAACATGGAGATGATCATCAACGCCGGTGTAGACCAGATGGGTTCTGAGACCACTCCGGAGCTGGTAGTAGAACTGGTGAACGAAGGCCGTGTGACTGAAGAGCGCATTGACCTCGCAGCCTCACGCATCCTCCAATGGCATTTCATCCTCGGTCTCTTCGAGAACCCGTATGTAGATCCTGCGAAGGCTGCACAGGTTCTCCAGAGTGCTGAAAACGAAGCCTTCGGCCTTGAGTGCCAGAGGGTTTCCAACGTGCTGCTGACAAACAGCGGCATCCTGCCGGCCAAAGAAGGCATCAAAGTCTTTGTGGACGGCATCGCTCCCGAGGTTGCGGCTAAGTACGGTACCGTGGTTGACAAGCCTGCCCAGGCTGACCTTATCATCTACAGGACCACTTCGTCTCCTGACCGCAGGGGCGGTGGCGGCTTCGGCGGCGGCCAGGCCTCTTCAGAAGTAGATATCGACTTCCCTGCAGAGAAGCTGGCCAAGGTAAAGGCATACGTAGCAACAGGCAAACCGGTGGTGGCTGACATCAACCCCACAGGTTCGTCGCTCGTGATTACTCCCGAGCTCAAGGCTCCGCCTCAGGCTATGATCCTGAGCTTTGATCCGACTGACGTGGCCGTGATGGATGTGGTCTTCGGACGTCACAATCCGAAGAGCAAACTTCCTTTCGAGATCCCGTCATCAATGGATGCAGTAAGGGCTCAGAAAGAGGACATGCCTTACGACTCGAAGGATCCTTCATTCCCCTTCGGCTTCGGCTTAAGCTACTAGAACAGACTGATTTACTGTCAGTCGAGAATACTACGCAGGGCAGCTCTGAACGCAGGTTGGGGCTCCCCTGCGTCGCGTTCTATGATGAGGGTCTTGAGGCCGGCGTAGGGGAGGATCATCTCCTCGACCTCATGCAGCACGGCGTCCTTGCCGAAATATACCGGCACGAACTTCCTCCAGAACTCGATGGCCAGCGGCTTCGACATGTGGAAAGTCTCTTTGATGAAAGACTCGTCGCTCAGATTGGTCGACAGGTAGACCATGCCCAGGTCGAAGAGGTGGTTGCCATAGCAGAAGTCGCCCAGGTCGATGAAGTAGCGCTTGTCGCCGGCGAAAATGGCGTTGCTGTATTGCAGGTCGCCGTGGATGGCGGTGTCTTCATAGGGAGTGTCGGCGATGAACTTCTCCAGCTTGCTCTTCTCGGCAGGGGTGAAGAAAGGATTCTCCTTCAGGAGCCTGTAGTAGCGGTCCTTGACGTTCTCAAACTGAGTGGTGTCAACATGTGTAGAATGCAGTTGGAGGCACATCTCTGCGAATTCTGTGGCATATTTGTCCACATGCGAGGGATTGTCGCCGGTAGCGCGTGAAAAAGATTTCTTGCGGACTATGCGGCGGAACAGGATGCCGTAGCGGCCGTCTTCCGTAACTACATATTCGCCCGGCTCAGGAGTTGGAATGCCCATGTCATATACCTTGCGGGCGAGAAGCATCTCGTCCAGCGGCTGTTTGATTTTGCCCGGGAAATACAGTTTGAGCATCAGCAGAGGGTCTGTTTTGTGGTTGAAGCTTTCGCCGTTGAATCCTCCGCCTGATAGTACGAAGTCGTCGAGAGAGATGGTTCTTGCTTTCATGGCTGTTATTTTTTGCCGAATACTTTATTGATAAGATGTTCGAATTCCTTGAATGCTATTGTGTCGTCGAGCTCGCGCAGCGAATCCGCAAGGCCGCGGTAGTGCCACTCGTGCTCTGACTTTTCTGTGACATGGAATATCTTCCACAGATCGTCGCCTTTTGCCAGCCAGTCGCGCCAGATGGTCCTCATGTTCGACAGCTTGTCGCCGAGAGCAACCATCTTGGCATCCCTCGGGGCGGCGGCCAGGCGGTCTATCGCAACCTGTTTGCGCGTGTGCCAGCTTTCTGCGTCGCTCATGCCGTCGATCTCGATGTCGCTCTCCGCAGCGACGAGGGAGGCGACGCGGTCGCCGAATTCGGCCCGGAGGTCCTCCACTGTAGTCGGAGTGTCCTCCACAACGTCATGCAGCACGGCG